>NZ_JAALEH010000033.1:0-59710 GCF_011058195.1 Rhodococcus sp. 14C212
CCTCCGGCGACCGGCGCACCCGCTCCCCGAACAACTCCACCAACGTCGCCGACGGCACCGCCCGCGCCGTGTCGTTCCACACCTCGAGCACCCGCGACCGCTCCACCGGCTCGAGGATCTCCAGATCCCCCACCGCCACCGACGGATCCGCCACCACCTCCTCGAGCACCCGCACGAACCGCGCCGCGAACCCCGCCACCGTCGACGCATCGAACAGATCCGTCGCATAGGTGATCTCGGCGACGAGCCCGTCGGCGCGGCCGTCGTCGTCCGACGACTCGGACAGCGTCAGCTGCAGGTCGAACTTCGCCACCGAGGTATCGATGGCCTGCGTCTCCAGGACGAGACGGGGCAGCTCCACGTGGGTCGACCCGAGATTCTGGAAGGCCAGCATGACCTGGAACAGCGGGTGCCGCGCCGTCGACCGGGCGGGATTGAGCACCTCCACCAGCCGCTCGAACGGCACGTCCGCGTGCGCGAACGCCCCGAGCGCCGCCTCGCGGGCCCGGGCGAGCTGCTCGGTGAACGGCCGGTTCGGGTCCACCTGGGTGCGCAGCACCAGGGTGTTGACGAACATGCCGACCAGGTTGTCGAGTTCCTGCTCGCCGCGGCCGGCCACCGGGGTGCCGATGGCGATGTCGTCGGTGCCCGACAACCGCGCCAGCAGCACCGACAGCGCCGCGTGCACCACCATGAACAGGGTGGTGCCCTGTCGGCGCGCGACCTCGTCGAGCGCGGAGTGGATCTCGGAAGACACGACGAACCGCTCGGTCCCGCCGCGGAACGACTGCCGTGCCGGCCGGGGCCGGTCCGACGGCAGGTCGAGCTGGTCGGGCAGCCCGGCAAGGGTGTTGCGCCAGTACGCGAGCTGATCGGCGATCAGCGACTCCGGGTCGCCCTCGGACCCGAGCAGTTCGTGCTGCCACAGCGTGTAGTCCGCGTACTGCACCGGCAGCGGCGGCCACGCGGGGCGCTCCCACTCGATACGCGCGGCGTAGGCGGCCATGACGTCGCGCGCGACGGGCCCCATCGACCAGCCGTCGGCGGAGATGTGGTGCATGACGATCGCCAGCACGTGCTCGGTCGGACCGATCTCGAACAGGTGGGCCCGGATGGGCACCTCGCTGGTCACGTCGAACCCGGTGGACGCGAGTGCCGAGATCTCCTGCTGCAGATTCTCGTTCGTGATCAACGTGGGCGTCAGGTTGGGCACCGCCGTGGCGGCGTCCGTGACGACCTGCATCGGTCCGTCCGGCCCTTCCGGGTACACGGTGCGAAGCGACTCGTGCCGGTCGATGACGTCCATGATCGCGACCTGCAGCGCGGTGATGTCGAGCTCACCGGACAGCCGCAGGGCGAAGGGCAGGTTGTAGGTGGCCGACTCGGGCTCGAAGCGGTTGAGGAACCACATGCGCTGCTGGGCCAGGGACAGCGGGATCCGGTCGGGACGCGGCCGGGCCACGAGCGGGATGCGGCGGCCGGCGCCGGCCCGGTGTTCGACCCGCGCGGCCAGCGCGACGACGGTCGACGCCTCGAACAGCAGGCGCACGGGCACCTGGGTGTCGAGGGCCGCGCCGAGCCGGGACACGAGCTGTGTCGCGACGAGGGAGTTGCCGCCGAGTTCGAAGAAGTCGTCGTCCAGTCCGACGCGGTCGATACCGAGGACGTCCTCGAACGTGCCCGCGACGATCTCCTCGATCGGTGTGGTGGGGGCGCGGAAGCTCCGCGCCTCGAACACCGGCTCGGGCAGTGCCTTGCGGTCCACCTTCCCGTTCGGGGTGAGGGGAACGACGTCGAGGACGACGCACACCGACGGGACCATGTAGGAGGGCAGGAATCCGGCGACGTACTCGGTGAGCACGTCGCTGTCGAGCCCGGGGTCACCGTGGACGTAGGTGACGAGAGTGGTCTGGCCCGAGGGCATCTCGTGCCCGATCGTGGTGGCGAAGTCGACGGCGGGGTGGGACAGGAAGGCGGCGTCGATCTCACCGAGCTCGATGCGGTAACCGCGGACCTTGACCTGGAAGTCTGTCCGTCCGGCGTACACCAGCCGGCCCTCGTCGTCCCACCGCACGACGTCTCCGGTGCGGTACATGCGCTCGCCCGGCGCGCCGAACGGGGAGGCGACGAAGCGGTCCGCGGTCAGCGCCGGCCGCCGGTGGTAGCCACGGGCGAGGGCGTCCCCGATCAGGTACAGCTCGCCGGACACGCCGACCGGGACGGGGTGCAGCCGCGCGTCGAGCACCAGGGCACCGACCCCGGCGACGGGCGTACCGATGGTGATGGGCTCCCCCGGGCGCAGTTCGCCGCGGGTGGTGACGATCGTGGTTTCGGTGGGACCGTACGCGTTGAAGTAGCGGCGGCCCGGAGACCAGCGGGCGACCAGGTCGCCGGTGGAGACGTCGCCGCCGACGTTGAGGACGCGCAACGTGTCGAGGTCGCGGGGGTCGACCGAACCGAGCACGGCGGGAGTGATGACGGCGTGGGTCACCCCGTGCGCCTTGATCAGGTCGTGCAGTTCGGTGCCGCCCAGCACGTTCGCGGGTGTCACCACGAGCTCGGCTCCGGAGGAGCCGGCCATCAGCCACTCGAGCACCGACGGGTCGAAGCTGGGCGCGCACACGTGCAGCACCCGGGACCGGTCGGTGACGCCGTAGAGTTCGACGCTCTCCTGGACCAGTGCGGCGATCCCGTGGTGGGTCACGGCGACGCCCTTCGGCAGCCCCGTCGAGCCCGAGGTGTAGATCATGTACGCGACGTGGTCCAGGCGCAGGGGGGCGAGCCGGTCCGCGTCGCGGACGGGCGCGGCGGACGCCCGCGCGATCGCCGCGACGGTCTCGGCGTCGTCCAGGGCGTTCCAGTCGAAGTCCGCGGGCAGCTCCGGCAGGTGCCCGGCGGTGGTCAGGCCGAGCACGGCGCCGGAGTCCCCGACGATGTGCCGGATGCGTTCGATCGGGTGCGCAGGATCGATCGGCACGTACGCGGCGCCGGTCTTGGCGACGGCCCACACGCAGTGCACCATCTCCGCCGAGCGCGGGAATGCCAGGGCCACAATTGTTTCGGGACCGACGCCACTGTCGATGAGGACGCGCGCGAGGCGGTTGGACCACTCGTCGAGCTCGCGGTAGGTCAGTGCGGAGTCGCCGCACCGGACGGCAACCGTGTCGGGAGCGAGATCCACACCGGCGGTGAGCAGCTCGACGAGCGGCCGCTCGGCGCGGTGGAGGCCGGGGCCACGGACCGAGGCGAGCCGTGCCGACTCCTCGGGCGCAAGAATGTCGATGTCACCGACGGGCGTGGCGGCGTCGGCGACGATCGTCTCGAGGATCCGCACGAAACGCTGCCCGAAGACGTCGACGGTGTCGGCGTCGAACAGGTCGGTCGCGTACTCGAACACGGCGTCGACACCGGCCGGGCGGCCCTCGTCGTCGGTGCGCTCGACGAGCCACAGCTGCAGGTCGAACTTCGCAATCGGTACGTCGAGCTCGGCCGCGGTGGCGCGCACACCGGAGAACGAGATATCGCGCGCGCCTGGGGATTCCACGGCGATCGCGGCCTGGAACAGCGGGTGACGGGCGGTGGAACGGGGCGGCTTGAGGACCTCCACCAGCCGCTCGAACGGGACGTCCGCGTTGGAGAAGGCACTCAGGTCGGAGTCGCGGACCCGGTCGAGGAGTTCCTCGAAGCGCGCCCCCGGATCGACCCGGGTGCGCAGCACCAGCGTGTTGACGAACATGCCGATCAGATCGTCGAGGAGACGATCCCCGCGGCCGGCGACGACGCTGCCGACGGTGATGTCGTCGGATCCGCTCAGCCTCGACAGGAGCACGGCGTACGCGGAGTGCATCACCATGAACAGCGACGCCTGGTGCGAGCGGGCCACCTCGACCAGCCCCCGGTGGGTCTCGGGCGAGATCCCGAAGCGGCGCTTGCCGCCCCGGTAGGAGGCGACGGCCGGGCGGGGCCGGTCCGCCGGCAGGTCGAGCTGATCGGGGATGCCCTCGAGTTCGCGGGTCCAGTATGCGATCTGTTGCGCGGAGATCGAGTCCGGGTCGGACTCGAGACCGAGCACGTCGCGCTGCCACAACGCGTAGTCGGCGTACTGAACCGGCAGCGGGGACCAGCCGGGTTCGGAGCCGGCGGCCCGCGCCGCGTACGCGGCCACGATGTCGCGCACGAGCGGCTCGAAGGACGATCCGTCCGCGGCGATGTGGTGCAACACCATCGCCAGGACGAACTCGTCGTCCGCCAGGCGATACAGCGCGATCCGGAACGGCAGGTCGACGGTGACGTCGAACCCGCGCTCGGCCAGCGCCACGACCCCGGCGTGCAGATCGGACGCGGCGATGTCGAGCACGGGCACGCGGCTGTCAACGTGCTCGACCGGCAGGATCACCTGCTGCGGTTCGCCGTCGACCGCCGGGTAGACGGTGCGCAGCGTCTCGTGCCGGGCGACGACGTCGCCGAAGGCGGCGTCGAGGGCCGCGGGATCGAGCGGACCGGTCAGCCGCACCGTGAAGGGCAGGTTGTAGGCGGCGGTGCCGACGTCGAACCGGTTGAGGAACCAGATCCGCTGCTGCGCCGTCGAGAGCGGCAGCACGTCCGGCCGCAAGCCGGCGACGAGCGGCCGACGGGCTCCCGACCCGGACTGCTTCGCGACCCGGGCCGCGAGACCCACGACGGTGGACGACTCGAACAGCACCCGCACCGGCACCTGGGTGTCGAGCGCGGAGCCGATCCGGGACACGAGCTGGGTGGCGACGAGCGAGTTGCCGCCGAGTTCGAAGAAGTCGTCGTCGAGCCCGACCTCGGCGACCCCGAGCACCTCGGAGAACGTCTCGGCCACGATCCGTTCGGCAGCGGTGCGCGGGGCCCGGAACATGCGGGCGCTGTTGAACACCGGCTCGGGCAGGGCCTTGCGGTCGAGCTTGCCGCTGGTGTTGAGCGGGAACGCCTCGAGCACCATCAGCGACGCCGGCACCATGTACGACGGGAGCGCCCGCCCGAGCGCCTCGGTCAGCTCCTCGGTGTCGAGCGCGTGCCCGGGGGCGGCGACGAGGTAGCCGACGAGCTGGTCGCCCGTCGCCGTGGGCACCACGAGCACGACGGCCTGCGACACCTCCGGGGCCGCGAGCAGGACCGTCTCGATCTCGCCCAGCTCGATCCGCTGGCCGCGGAACTTGACCTGGAAGTCGGTGCGGCCGATGTAGTCGAGATATCCGCCACCGTCCGCGCCGAGGCGCCACAGCACGAGGTCGCCGGTGCGGTACATCCGGTCGCCGGGCGCACCGAACGGATCGGCGAGGAACCGGTCGGCGGTGAGGTCGGGCCGGCGCAGGTAACCGCGCGCGAGCTGGACACCGGCGAGATACAGCTCGCCGGGCCGGCCGGGAGGCACGGGGCGCAGCCGGTGGTCGAGGACGTAGGCGCGGCTGTTCCACTGCGGCACGCCGATCGGGACGGTGGTCACGTCCGCGGGGCCGGCGCGGTGGTAGGTGATCGAGACCGCAGCCTCGGTGGGTCCGTAGAGGTTGTGCAGCTGCGCGGTGCACAACTGGGCGAACGCGGCGGCCGTCTCGGCCGGCAGGGCCTCGCCGATCACGAACACGTGCCGGAGCGTGTCGCACGAGGCGGGGCGGGCGTTGGCGACGAACACGGTGAGCATCGACGGGACGAAGTCGGTGACGGTGACGCCGTGCTCGGCGATCCTGTCGGCCACGTACATCGGGTCGCGGTGGCCGTCCGGGGTGGCGACGACCAGGGTCGCACCGACGCGCAGCGGCATGAAGAAGCCCCACAGCGACACGTCGAACGTCGTCGCGGTCTTCTGCAGGTACACGTCGGACGCCGACAGCGCGTACTGGTCGTTCATCCACCGGATCTGGTTGTCGATCGCCCGGTGGGTGACGGCGACGCCCTTGGGCCGCCCCGTGGAGCCGGAGGTGAAGATGACGTAGGCCGTGGTGTCGAGGCGCACCGGCGCGAGCCGGTCGGCGTCGGAGAGCGGGCGCGTGTCCAGGCCGGTGGGGTCGAGGCGGTCGATCTCGACGACGTCGAGGCCGGCAGGCAGGTCCACCTCGTCGCGCGCGGTCGTGACCACGCAGACGGGCCGGGCCGTCTCGAGGATGTAGGCGGTCCGGTCCGCGGGATGGTCCGGGTCGATCGGCACCCAGGCGCCGCCGGCCTTGACGATCGCGTACATGCCGACGAGCAGTTCCAGGGAGCGCCGCACCGACAGCCCGACCAGGGACTCGGGTCCCACGCCGCGGGCGACGAGCAGCCGCGCGAGGGCGTTCGCGCGGGCGTCGAACTCGGCGTACGTCAGGCTCTCGCCCTCGTACACGAGGGCTGGGGCGTCCGGTGTGCGCGCCACCTGTTCCTCGAACGCCGCCAGCAGCGTGCGGTGGTCGAGGGGGTGCTCGGTGCGGTTCCACTCGGTGAGCACCTGGGCGGTCTCGGTGCCCGTTCCGAGGGGCAGGTCCCAGACGCGCCGGTCGGGATCGGAGGCGACGAACCGGTCGAAGAACTCCACGAACCGGGAGTGGTGCGCACGGGACTCCTGCGCGCCGTACAGGTTGGGGTTGGACTCGAAGTCGATGTGGGTGTGCGTGCCGCCGCTCTTGTAGACGTTGACGCCGAGGTCCTCGATGAGACCGGTGGACAGGATGTTGATCCGTCCGACCATGTCGCCGAGGCGGACCTCGTTGTCGAACAGCATGATGTTGATCCACGGCCCGAAGAACGTCGAGCGGCCGCCGGCCGCGCTGCCGGCGTCGCGGACGATGTCCTCGTGGCGGTACCGCTGGTGCCGCAGCGCACCGGAGACCGCGGCGGTGGCCGCCTCCACGAGCTGCCGCACGGTGGTGCCGGAGTCCACGTCGAGCCGCAACGGCACCACGTTGGAGACCATGCTGCCGGACCGGCGCAGCACCGCGGTGGTCCGCGCGGCGACGGGCAGGCTGAGCACGACGTCGGTGCGGCCGGTCATCTGGGCCATGTAGGCGGCGAAGGCGGCGATCACCGCGGTCGCGAGGCTCGTGTTCTCGCGTTCGGTGAAGTTCTCGACGAGCCGCTCGACGCGGTCGCCGAGGGCGGCGCTGTCGATCCGGCTGACGGGGGCCGGCGGGGCGGTGCGCCCGGCCAGGGTGGTGGGTTCCTCGATGCCCTCGATGGCCGTCGACCAGTACTCGCGGTCGGTGTGGAACCGGGGTGAGTTCCGGTAAGCGATCTCGGCCTCGTACACGGTGCGCACGTCCGAGGCCTTGTTGGGGCTGGGCTCGGCGCCTTCGACGGCGGCGGTGTAGAGCTCCGCGATGCGCGTCATGAAGGTGGCGGCACCGAAACCGTCGAGGGCGAGGTGGTGGACGCGGTTGTACCAGAAGTAGCGGCGCTCGCCGATCTGCAGGACGGTGGCCGAGATGAGCCGGTCCTTGAGCACGTCGACCGGGGTGCTGCGGTCGGCGCGCATCCATTCCATCGCGGCCTCACGCGGATCGTCCTCGTCCCGCAGGTCCACGTATCCGATGGAGGCGTCGAGGTTCGGATCGACGAGCTGGTACGGCTGCGCGTCGACCTCGAGGAAGCGGAGGAAGCCGGAGCCCATCTCGAGGGCGGCGCGGGCGCTGGCCCCGAGCAGGAGGTCACGGTCGAGGTCGCCCGCCAGCTCGACGTACTGGGCGATGTTGGCGGGCACGGAAGGATCGACATGTTGCGCGAACCACATCCCGAGCTGCGCCGGGGAGAGGGGGAAGGCACCGTCCGGCACGTTCGCCGCGTTCGTGTGCGTCGCACCCGATCCGCCGACACCCAGCGAGTCCAAACCCCAACCTCTCTCTCACCGTCGGACGCAGGCCCGACCGTCGCGCCCGGTGGCCCGGGCGAGCACCGTGCTCAGGTATATCTGCAGTTCAGGGGAGGAGCGTTACACGGCGGACTACGGCGCGAACGCCGCGAGACCCGCCGGGACAACGATCCCCCCACCTGTCGGCGCGGAGCTGCCCGAGCAGGTTACTCGCCGGTCGCCTTCCGGCCGCGTGACTTGCGCACCGGACCAATCTACAGGGTCGGTAAGGTCGGCTTCATCTTCGCCGCCGGGGGTGTCGGAGGCCTCACCACAGCACGGCGATGACCACGTTGAGGACGCCGAGAGCCCCGGCCGCGTGTGCGAGGGCGGCGGTCGAGCCCGGCTTCTGCCGTTCCCTCTTCATCCCGAGGATCGCGAGCACGAGGATGACGACGGCGACGACGAGCTTGATGCCGATCTTCATGTGGTTCAGGTCGGCGCCGTCCGCCTCGTTGAGCCCGACCAGTGCGAGACCGGTCACCACCTGCAGGATCGCGCCGTGCAGCATGCCGGCCACCACGCGCGGCTCCCTGATCACGGCGAGCCAGGAGCCGATGATCCCGGCGAGGCCGATGAAGTGCAGGATGAGGAAGATGTCGATGGCGAGCGTCATGCGGTCATCGCATCACCCGAGCAGGACGGATGTCCAATCAGGTTCACCCCACCGGATGCCCTGTTCGGTGACACGGGTCACCGCGCCTCCTTCCGTTGCCCCGCGTACCAGTCGAGCAGCTCCGGCGCGTCGACCGCGCTGCGATCCACCGTGCGCGCCGCGTCGGCGCCCTGGAAGAGCCGCTTGATCGGCACCTCGAGCTTCTTGCCGGTGCGGGTGTGCGGCACACCGGGGGCGGCGACGATGTCGTCGGGGACGTGCCGCGGAGAGGCCTGCTCCCGGATGACCGCGCGGATCTTCTCCCGCAGCTCGTCGTCGAGCTCGACGCCGTCGGCGAGCACCACGAACAGCGGCATCCAGTAGCCGCCGTCCGGCTGCTCGGCACCGATCACGAGCGCCTCGACGATCTCCGGGAGTTTCTCGACGGCCTGATAGATGTCGGCGCTGCCCATCCGGACGCCGTGCCGGTTGAGCGTCGAGTCGGAGCGCCCGTGCATCTCGACCGTCCCGCGCCCGGTGATCGTGATCCAGTCGCCGTGCCGCCACACCCCGGGATAGACGGAGAAGTACGCCTCGCGGTAGCGGTGCCCGTCCGGGTCGTTCCAGAAACGGACCGGCATCGACGGCATCGGGGCAGTCACGACGAGTTCTCCGACGTCGCCACGGACCGGGCGGCCGTGTTCGTCGTACGCGTCGAGCGCGACGCCGAGGTACGGCACCGACAGCTCGCCGGGCCGGATCGGGACGGTGCGCACCGCGCCGACGAAGGCCGACACCACGTCGGTGCCGCCGGTGATGGACATCACCGGCACGTGTTCACCGACGTTCTCCGCCAGCCACCGCGACGAGGACGCGGGCAGCGTGGACCCGGTGACCCCGACGGCCCGCAACGCGGACAGGTCGTGGTCCCGCCGGGGCACGACGTCCGCCTTGATACAGGCCAGCACGTAGCCGGGACTCGTGCCGAGGACGGTGACCCGTTCCTCCGCGGCGATCCGCCACAACCGGTCGGCCTGCGGGTGCGACGGGCTGCCGTCGTAGCAGACGATCGTGGCCCCGACGAGCAGCCCGGCCGCCTGGAAGTTCCACATCATCCAGCTCGGGCTGGTGTACCAGAAGAAGGTGTCGTCGGGCCCGAGGTCGGTGTGCAGCGAGACCGCCTTGAGATGCTCGAGCACCACCCCGCCGTGCCCGTGCACGATGCCCTTCGGCAGGCCGGTGGTCCCGGAGGAGAACACGACCCACAGCGGATGGTCGAACGGCACCGGCTCGGGGTCGAGGGGATGGTCCCCGACGGTCGCCGCCTCCCAGGTCAGCGCGCCCTCGAGGTCCTTCCGCGGACCACCGAGCCGGGGCACCACGACGGTCAGCGCCAGCGACGGCAACCCCTCCCGCAGCCGGGCGACCGCCTCGGCCCGGGGATGGGTACGGCCGGCGAACCGGTACCCGTCGGCGGTGATCAGGGCAGCGGGGTCGAGTTGCCCGAGCCGGTCCAGGGCCGCGGGAGCCGAGTAGTCCTGGCCGCAGGCAGCCCACACTGCGCCGATGCTCGCGGTGGCGAGCAGCGCGACAACGGCCTCCGGGATGTTCGGCAGGTAGCCGACGACGCGATCACCGACGCCGACGCCGTGCTCGCGCAGCGTGGCGGCCAGCGCAGCCGCCTGTCTGCGCAGTTCGGCCCAGCTCAGCTCGGTGCGCTCCCCGTCCTCGCCGACGTACACGATCGCCGGGCGATCGTCGCGCGCGTGCCGCAGGGCCTGCTCCACGTAGTTCAGTCGCGCCCCGGGGAACCAGACCGCCCCGGGCATCGAGGCGTCGGCCAGTGCCGGTCCCGGATCGGTGCGCGACCGCACGTCGAACCAGTCCCACACGTCCTGCCAGAACCGCCCGAGATCATCGACGGACCACCGCCACAGGGCGTGGTAGTCGGGAAGGGTGAGGCCGTGGCGCTGCTCGACCCAACGGGTGAAGGCGGTGATGCGGGCGTCCGCGACGTCCTGTTCGGTCGGGGTCCACTGCGGTGGCACCGGCGTGTCGGTCATGCCGTCGCGCCCCCTCGGTGATCGCCCGAGCGGGCCTCGACGGAGCGGTGCAGGATCTGCTCCGCGTGCCGCAGCACCGGCGCGTCCACCATCCGGCCCTCGAACTGGAACACCCCCCGCTCCTCCGGCACCGCCGCCAGCACCCGCCGCGCCCACGCCACATCCTCCGGGCTCGGCGCGTACGCGGACCGGATCACCGCCACCTGACCGGGATGGATCGCCACCTTCGCATCGAACCCGACCGCCACCGCGTCCAGCGCCTCCGCCCGCAACCCGTCGTGATCCTTGATGTTCAGATACACCGAGTCCAAGGCGAACCGCCCGTACGCCTTCGCCGCCAGCAACGCCTGCGACCGCACGTGCCGCGCCACGTCCCGATACGTCCCGTCGCCCCGGCGGGACGACTGCCCACCCAGTCCGACCACGAGATCCTCCGCACCCCACATCAGACCCACCGTGCCCGCGGCCAGGGCGATCTCGTCGACCTTCAACGCCCCCAGCGGGGACTCGATCAGCGCGATCACCTCCCGCGGCGCCAGCGACGTCACCTGCTGCGCCGACTCGCACTTGGCCGGCATCACCCGCACGTAGTCGGTGGCCGCCAGCGCCTTCAGGTCTGCCTCGTGATCGTCGGTGCCGACCGGGTTGAGCCGCACCACCGTCCGGGCCGGATCGAGCAGGGTGTCCTGCAGGCACCGGCGCGCGTAGTCCTTGTCCCCCGGCGCCACCCCGTCCTCGAGATCGAGGATCACCACATCCGCCGTCGCGGCCGCCTTGCCGAACCGCTCCGGACGATCGGCCGGACAGAACAACCACGCCGCGCCGCCGACGCTGTACATAGAGACCTCCTCCATCGGGTGATCTCTTCGATGATGCGGTCCGGGCACCGCGCTGTCAGGGCAATCGTGACCCGAGCGCGGGACGGGTGGTCGTCCGCGCGGGAATTCCGCGCGGACGACCAGGAAGAGCGCGGATCCGTCAGGCGCCGGCCGCGGCCTCCGACTGCCCGGCCGCTGCCTCCGACTGCCCGGCCGCTGCCTCCGACTGCACGGAACGGTGCAGGATCTGCTCCGCGTGCCGCAGCACCGGCGCGTCCACCATCCGGCCCTCGAACTGGAACACCCCCCGCTCCTCCGGCACCGCCGCCAGCACCCGCCGCGCCCACGCCACATCCTCCGCGCTCGGCGCGTACGCGGACCGGATCACCGCCACCTGACCGGGATGGATCGCCACCTTCGCATCGAACCCGACCGCCACCGCGTCCAGCGCCTCCGCCCGCAACCCGTCGTGATCCTTGATGTTCAGATACACCGAGTCCAAGGCGAACCGCCCGTACGCCTTCGCCGCCAGCAACGCCTGCGACCGCACGTGCCGCGCCACGTCCCGATACGTCCCGTCGCCCCGGCGGGACGACTGCCCACCCAGTCCGACCACGAGATCCTCCGCACCCCACATCAGACCCACCGTGCCCGCGGCCAGGGCGATCTCGTCGACCTTCAACGCCCCCAGCGGGGACTCGATCAGCGCGATCACCTCCCGGGGCGCCAGCGACGTCACCTGCTGCGCCGACTCGCACTTGGCCAGCATCACGCGGGTGTAGGGGGTCTTGGCGAGGGACGCGAGATCGGCGAGGTGGTCGGCCGTGCCGACCGGGTTGAGCCGCACCACCGTCCGGGCCGGATCGAGCAGGGTGTCCTGCAGGCACCGGCGCGCGTAGTCCTTGTCCCCCGGCGCCACCCCGTCCTCGAGATCGAGGATCACCACATCCGCCGTCGCGGCCGCCTTACCGAACCGCTCCGGACGATCGGCCGGACAGAACAACCACGCCGGACCACCCATGGAGTCGACGGAACCCATGCTTCTCCCCTATCCCTTCTGCGTGTCGTCGGCGGGCCGGCACTGCACGAGTGTCTGGCGCACCGCGACCGCGACGACGTCGCCGTGCTGGTTGCGGGCCGTGTGCTCGAGCGTGACGATCCCCTGCCCCGGCCGGGACTTGGACTCGCGCTTGTCGGTGACCAGGGTCTCGGCGTACAGGGTGTCGCCGTGGCGGACCGGCGCGGGGAACTTGATCTCCGAGAACCCCAGGTTGGCGACGATCGTGCCCTGCGTCAGCTGCGCCACCGACAATCCGACGAGGGTGGACAGGGTGAACATCGAATTCACCAGGCGCTCACCGAATTCGGTGCCCTCGCTGTAGGCGGCGTCGAGGTGCAGCGCCTGGGTGTTCATCGTCATCGTGGTGAACGCGACATTGTCGGCCTCGGTGACGGTACGGCCGGGGCGGTGCTCGTAGACCGTGCCGGCCTCGAACTCCTCGAACCACAGTCCTCGCTGGGTGACCCGCCGTGGGGCGCTCACAGGCCGAGCTCCCGCGCCACCAGCATGAGCTGGACCTCGGTGGTGCCCTCACCGATCTCGAGGATCTTGCTGTCCCGGTAGTGCCGGGCCACCGCGTACTCGTTCATGAAGCCGTAGCCGCCGTGGATCTGCGTCGCGTCGCGCGCGTTGTCCATCGCCGCCTCCGACGCGACCAGCTTGGCGATGGCAGCCTGCTTCTTGAACGGCTTGCCGGCCAGCATGAGGGCCGCGGCGTCGTAGTAGGCGGCGCGGGCGGCGTGCGCCCGAGCCTCCATCCGGGCGATCTTGAAGGCGATCGCCTGGTTCCGGCCGATGGGACGGCCGAAGGCCTCGCGCTCCTTCGCGTACTTGACGGACTCGTCGACGCAGCCCTGCGCGGCACCGGTGGACAGGGCGGCGATCGCGATGCGGCCCTCGTCGAGGATGCGCAGGAAGTTCGCGTAGCCGCGCCCCCGCTCCCCGAGCAGGTTCTCCGCAGGGACTCGCACATCGGTGAAGCTCAGCGGGTGGGTGTCCGAGGCGTTCCAGCCGACCTTGTTGTAGGCGGGCTCGGCAACGAAGCCCGGGGTGTCGGTGGGCACGACGATCGTGGAGATCTCCTTCTTGCCGTCCCGCTCGCCGGTGACGGCGGTGACGGTGACGATCTCGGTGATGTCGGTGCCGGAGTTGGTGATGAACTGCTTGCTGCCGTTGATGATCCACTGGTCGCCGTCGAGCTTGGCGGTGGTCTTGGTGCCACCGGCGTCGCTGCCCGCGCCGGGCTCGGTCAGGCCGAACGCGCCCAGGGCCCGGCCGGCCGCGAGCTGCGGCAGCCACGTGCGCTTCTGCTCCTCGGTGCCGAAGCGGTAGATCGGCATGGCGCCGAGCGAGACGCCGGCCTCGAGGGTGATGGCCACGGACTGGTCGACCTTGCCGAGTTCCTCGAGGGCGAGGCACAGCGCGAAGTAGTCGCCACCCTGCCCGCCGTACTCCTCGGGGAAGGGCAGCCCGAACAGGCCGAGATCGGCCATGCCCTTGACGACCTCGTACGGGAAGGTGTGGTTGGCGTCGTGCTCGGCGGCGACGGGCGCGACGACGCTCTGCGCGAAGTCGGCGACGGTGTCCTTCAGGTCCCGGTAGTCGTCGGGAAGCTGGCCGGTGGAGAGGTAGTCGGTCATCGCTGCTGTGTCCTAGCTGTCGGTGGTGTCGGTGGTGTCGGTGGTGTCGGTGGGGACGACGCGGGCAAGGAGCTGGTCGACCTTGACCTGATCCCCGGGGGCGACGAGAAGTTCGACGGTGCCGTCGATCGGCGTGCTCAGGGCGTGTTCCATCTTCATCGCCTCGACGACGACGACGGTGGCGCCGGCGGTGACGGCAGCGCCCTGCTCGACGGACACGGCGATGACGGTGCCGGGCATCGGGCTGGTCAGCTCGGCCTCACCGGCGTGGGCGTCGGCGCCGCGGATGTTCGCCTCGCGGGCCTCGCGCACCGGCCAGGTGCCGCCGTCGCCGGCGAGCCACAGCTGCCCGTCGCCCTCGGCGACGCGGAACTCCGAGCGCACCCCGTCGAGCGTGACGGCGAGGCGATCCCCCTCGAGCCGGGCGGTCAGCACCCGGTCCGGGCCGTCCTCGATCCGCGCGGTGGCGGCCTGCGGGGTGCCGGTCAGGTGCACGTGGTCGGTGCGGGTGGGCGTCTGCAGCCGCACGGTGGTCGGCGCGGATCCCCCGACCCGCCAGCCGGTGGGCCGGTCCCACGGATCGACCGGGTCCTGGCTCGACACGGCGGGCCAGCGTCGCAGCCAGCGGTGCGCGGCCGCGGCGACGAGCACCGCATCGGGGGTGTCCGGGGCGGCGTAGTCGCCGAGGCGGCGATCGAGCAGCCCGGTGTCGAGGTTGCCGGCCTGCACGTCGGGATCGGCGAGCAGGAAGCGGGCGAAGTCGATGTTGGTGACCACTCCGAGGACCGCGGTCTCGGCCAGGGCGCGGTCGAGCCGGCGCAGCGCGGCAGCGCGGTCGGGTCCGTGCGCGATCACCTTCGACAGCATCGGGTCGTAGTCGCTGCCCACGACCGTGCCCACCTCGAGGCCGGAGTCGACGCGGATCCCCGCTGCGCTCGCCCCGCCTGGTTCGTCGAGCCCCACGACGGTGCCGCCGGTGGGCAGGAACCCACGGGCGGGGTCCTCGGCGTAGACGCGGGCCTCGATCGCGTGCCCGGTCAGGGTGATCTCGTCCTGTTCGAAACCGAGCGCCTCGCCCGCGGCGACGCGCACCTGCCACTCCACCAGGTCCAGTCCGGTGACCAGTTCGGTGACGGGGTGCTCGACCTGCAGGCGGGTGTTCATCTCCATGAAGAAGAACTCGTCCGGCGCGTCCGCGGAGACGATGAACTCGACCGTGCCGGCGCCGGTGTAGTCAACGCTGCGGGCGGTGTTGCACGCGGCCTGCCCGATCCGGGCACGGGTGACCTCGTCGAGCAGCGGCGACGGGGCCTCCTCGATCACCTTCTGGTGGCGGCGCTGCAGGCTGCACTCACGCTCGCCGAGATGAACGACGTTGCCGTGGGTGTCGGCGAGGATCTGCACCTCGATGTGCCGTGGGCGCTGCACGAAGCGCTCCAGGAAGAGGGTGTCGTCGCCGAACGCCGAGGCGGCCTCGCGCCGCGCGGAGGCGAGCGCCTCGGCGAGCTGACCGAATTCGGTGACCAGGCGCATGCCCTTGCCACCGCCGCCGGCGGACGGCTTGATCAGCACCGGGTACCCGATGTCGCCTGCCGCGGCGATCAACTCGTCGTCGGTCAGGCCGGGCCGGGAGATGCCCGGCACGACCGGGACGTCGAACGCGGCGACGGCGTTCTTCGCGGTGATCTTGTCGCCCATCACCTCGATGGCCTTGGCGGGCGGGCCGAGGAACACGATCCCGGCGTCGGCGCAGGCCTGCGCGAAGCCCGAGTTCTCGGACAGGAAGCCGTAACCGGGGTGGATCGCCTGCGCACCGGTGCGCCGGGCCGCGTCGATCACCTTGGCGATGTCGAGGTAGCTCTCGCGCGCGGCGGCGGGGCCGATCCGCACCGCGGTGTCGGCCTCGCGCACGTGCCGGGCGCCGGCGTCGGCGTCGCTGTACACGGCGACGGAGCGGATCCCCATCCGCCGCAGGGTGCGGATCACCCGGACCGCGATCTCCCCGCGGTTGGCGACCATAACGGTATGGAACATCCCAGCTCGGCCGGTGGTATCGAACATGCTCATGTGCCTCACATCCGGAAGACGCCGTAGGAGACCGGCTCGAGGGGTGCGTTCGCGCACGCCGACAGGGCCAGGCCGAGAACTTCCCGCGTGTCGGCGGGATCGATGATGCCGTCGTCCCACAGCCGCGCGGTCGAGTAGTAGGGGTTGCCCTGGTGCTCGTACTGCGCGCGGATCGGCGCCTTGAACGCCTCCTCCTGCTCGGCGGTCCACGGGCTGCCGGACGCGTCGAGCTGTTCCGAACGCACCGTCGCCAGGACGGAGGCGGCCTGCTCGCCGCCCATCACCGAGATGCGGGCGTTGGGCCACATCCACAGGAAGCGCGGCGAGTACGCCCGCCCGCACATCGAGTAGTTGCCGGCGCCGTAGGAGCCGCCGACGACGACGGTCAGCTTCGGCACCCGCGCGCACGCGACGGCGGTGACCATCTTGGCGCCGTGCTTGGCGATGCCGCCGGCCTCGTAGTCCCGCCCGACCATGAACCCGGAGATGTTCTGCAGGAACAGCAGCGGGATCGAGCGCTTGTCGCACAGCTCGATGAAATGGGCGCCCTTCTGGGCGGATTCACCGAACAGCACGCCGTTGTTGGCGACGATGCCGACCGGGTGGCCGTGGATCCGGGCGAAGCCGGTGACCAGGGTCTTGCCGTATTCGGCCTTGAACTCGGAGAAGCTCGAGCCGGGACCGGCCGGATCGCCGTCGACGATGCGCTCGATGACCTCGTGCACGTCGTAGGGGGTGCGCGGGTCGGTGGGCACCACGTCGTACAGCTCGGCCGGATCCGCGGCGGGCGCGAAGGTCGGCGCCACGTCCCACGGCCGCGGGGTGCGGGGCCCGAACGTGGCGACGATGTCGCGCACCCGGTTCAGCGCGTCGCGGTCGTCCTCGGCGAGATGGTCGGTGACACCGGAGACCTTCGAGTGCAGGTCCCCGCCGCCGAGTTCCTCCGCGGTGACGACCTCGCCGGTGGCGGCCTTCACCAACGGCGGGCCGCCGAGGAAGATGGTGCCCTGGTTGCGGACGATGACGGCCTCGTCGCTCATCGCCGGCACGTAGGCGCCGCCGGCGGTGCACGAGCCCAGCACCGCGGCGATCTGCGGGATCCCCTTGGCGCTCATGGTGGCCTGGTTGTAGAAGATGCGGCCGAAGTGCTCGCGGTCGGGGAACACCTCGTCCTGCCGCGGCAGGAACGCCCCGCCGGAGTCGACCAGGTAGAGGCAGGGCAGCTGGTTCTGCAGCGCGATCTCCTGCGCCCGCAGGTGCTTCTTGACCGTGATCGGGTAGTAGGTGCCGCCCTTGACGGTGGCATCGTTCGCGACGATCACGCACTCGCGGCCGGACACCCGGCCGATCCCGGCGATGATGCCCGCGCCCGGGCACTCGTCGTCGTACATGCCGTTCGCGGCCAGCGGCGCGATCTCGAGAAACGCGCTACCGGGGTCGAGCAGGGCGTCGACGCGGTCGCGGGGCAGCAGCTTGCCGCGGGCGACGTGTCGATCCCGCGCCTTCTCGCTGCCGCCGAGGGAGGCGGTCGCGAGCTTGTCGCGCAGCTCGGCGACCAGCTGGACATGCTGGTCGCGGTAGGTCCGCGGAGCGGTCGTTGGGGGGGTTGTCACAGTACCGTCCTCGCCATGGGGTGAGCGCCTGAGTTAATACTCGATAACTGAAAATAAGGTTAGCTGTGATTAACTGAGTTGTCCAGACCACATCAGGAAGGAACGGTGCGGGCGATGACCGACCTGAAGCCGGACACCGATGAGCAGCTGCTCACCCCGCGCGGCCGGGCCAAGGCCGACCGGCGGCGGCAGCTGCTGCAGGCCGCGGCACGGCTCGTCGCCGAGCGCGGCTTCAACGGCGTGCGCCTCGAGGATCTCGGCGCGGCGGTGGGCATCAGCGGTCCCGCCGTCTACCGGCACTTCCCGAACAAGGACGCGCTGCTCGTCGAGCTCCTGGTCGACATCAGCCGCCGCCTGCTGGCCGGCGGCACCGACGTGATCGACCACACCGACGAGCCCCGGCGCGCACTCGGCCGGCTCGTGGACTTCCACCTCGACTTCGCGCTCGGAGAGCCGGACCTGATCCGCGTCCAGGACCGGGAGCTGCAGTCCCTCCCGGAGGACGCCCGCAGGGAGGTGCGCCAGACCCAGCGGCGGTACGTCGAGCTGTGGGTGGGCGTGCTGCGCCGGCTCGACCCCGCCCTGGGGGAGTCCGACGCTCGTACCATGGCCCACGCGGCGTTCGGGCTCATCAACTCGACGCCGCACAGCGCCGACCGGTCCTCCCCCGCGGCGACCCGGGCGATTCTGCGGCGTATGACCCTGGCCGCGCTCGGCACCGAACGGCCGGGCCCCGGGGGCTCCGGAACCTGAACAGGCACGAGGGCCCCGTCCGGATCTCCGGACGGGGCCCCGTTCCGCCGCCGTTACCGGACCTTGTCCCTCGTCATGGAGGTGTAGGCCAGCGTCAGCACCGCCGCCACGGCGATGCTGATGATCCAGCGGATCCAGTCGATACCTTCGGTGTCGCCCTGGTCGCTGATCAGGCCCCAGATCCAGTAGCCGATCAGGGCACCGATGATGCCGATGACGATGGTGATGAGCCACCCCATCGCCTGCTTCCCCGGTATCACCAGCCGTGCGAGCACACCGATGACCGCGCCGAAGATGATCGTGCCGATGATTTCTCCCATCACGGGCTCCTCTCTCGGAACATAGAACCGTGGGGACGGTATGCCACAGAGTGCGCGGAATATGCGCGCTTCGGGTGAATTCCGGTGAATCTTCTGCAAAAAGTTGCGCGGTCCTGGAGGTGCGCCCCGGCCCGGCCGGCCGGGGCGCACCCCACGATCAGGCGTCGTGGATGATGACGCCGCGGATGTTCTTGCCGTCCCGCAGGTCCTGGTAGCCCTGGTTGACCTCCTCCAGGCTGTAGCGGTGGGTGACCAGCTCGTCGAGCTTCAGCTGACCGGCATCGTAGAGCCGCAGCAGCCGCACGATGTCGTACTGCGGGTTCGCCGAACCGAACAGCGAGCCCTTGATGGTCTTCTGGAACAGGGTCAGTTCCGTTCCGGACACGTGCACGGTCAGCTTCTCCGGATTGGCCAGGCCGGTGATGACGACGGTGCCGCCCTTGCCCACGATCGAGGTGGCCGCCGAGACGACCTCCTCGTCGACGGTGCCGACGAGGATCAGGGCGGCGTCGGCGCCCTGGCCCCAGCTCAGCTCGTTTACCTTCTCGGCCGCCTCGGCGGCACTGGCGAAGGCGTGCGTGGCACCGAACTTCAGGGCGGTGTCGCGCTTGAACTCCACCGGATCGACGACCACGACGTACTTGGCGCCCGCGTGCACGGCACCCTGGACGGCATTGACGCCGAGGCCGCCGATGCCGTAGATCACGACGATGTCGCCGGCGCGGACGTCCCCGGCGTACACCGCGGTGCCCCAACCGGACGGCACACCGCAGCCGACGAGCACGGCGGTCTCGAGCGGGAGCCAGTCGTCGACCTTGACCACCGAGTGCTGCGAGATGGTGGCGCGCTCGGCGAACGTGCCGAGCATGCACATCGCGCCGAAGTCGGTGCTTCCCGAATGGAACCGGAACGAGCCGTCCGGCATGCAGCCCTCGAGGATGGTGGCCCCCATGTCGCACAGGTTCTGCCGGCCCGTCGAGCAGTACCGGCAGGTCCCGCAGTTCGGGATGAAGCTGCACACGACGTGGTCCCCGGGCTTGACCTTGGTGACGCCGGGCCCGACCTCCTCGATGATGCCGGAACCCTCGTGGCCGCCGACGATCGGGAAGCGCGGGGGCAGGTCCCCGTCGGTCAGGTGCAGGTCCGAGTGGCACAGGCCCGCCGCGGTGTACTTGATCAGCACCTCACCGGGGCCCGGGCCGTCGAGGTCGAGTTCCATGATCTCGAACGGCTTGCCGGTCTCGAGCAGGACTGCGGCTTTGGTCTTCATCGTTGTTCTCCTTGGGTGTGGCGGGTGACTGGGTCAGAGGGCGATGTTCACGGCCTTGGTCTGGGTGTAGAGGTCCAGCGCTCCCGCGCCGAGCTCGCGTCCCCACCCGGACTGCTTGAACCCGCCGAACGGCATCGCGGTGTCGAAGCCGTTGTACTGGTTGATCCACACCGAACCGGCCTTGAGCCGCCGCGCGGTGCGGTGCGCCTTCGACAGGTCCCGGGTCCAGATGCCGGCGGCCAGCCCGTAGATCGAGTCGTTGGCCGCGGCGGTGATGCCCTCGTCGGCGTCGAACGGCATGGCGGCGACGACGGGGCCGAAGATCTCCTCGCGCACCACGCTGAAGTCGGGCTGCACGTCGACCAGCACGGTCGGTTCGACGAAGAAGCCCTTGTCGCCCCAGCGCTTTCCGCCGGTGAGGGCGCGCGCCCCGTCGGTCAGGCCCTGACGCAGGTAGCCGGTCACCCGGTCCAGCTGCTCCTGGGAGACCAGCGGGCCGAGCTGGGTGGCCGGATCGAGACCGGGGCCGATCTTCACCCTGCTCGCCGCCTCCGCGACGGCCTCGGTGAACTTCTCGAAGATGGGACGCTCGACGAACAACCGGGTGCCGGCGACGCAGCACTGACCGTGGTTGAACAGCCACGCATCGAGCGAGCCCTGCACGGCCGCGTCGAAGTCCGCGTCGGCGAAGACGATGTTCGGGCTCTTGCCGCCGAGTTCGAGAGAGACCTTCTTCAGATTCCTCTTGGCGGCGTCGACGACCTTCTTGCCCACCTCGGTGGACCCGGTGAAGGCGATCTTGTCGACGTCGTCGTGGGCGGCGAGCGCGGCGCCGGCGTCGCCGAAGCCGGGCACGATGTTCACCACGCCGGGCGGGAAGCCGGCCTCTTCGAAGATCTCGGCGAGCAGCAGCGCCGTGAGCGGCGTCTGCTCTGCGGGCTTGAGGATGACCGTGTTCCCGGCGGCCAGGGCCGGCGCGAGCTTGAACGCGGCCATCAGCAGCGGGAAGTTCCAGGGCACGATGAGCCCGCACACGCCCACCGGCTCGCGCAGCGTGTAGGCGTGGAACTCCCCGCCGGGCACGAACGGCATCGTGACGTTGACCGTGCTGCCCTCGATCTTGGTGGCCCACCCGGCGTAGTAGCGGAAGATGTCCGCCGACCATGCCGTGTCCACGGCGGCGGCGATCACGGCGGACTTGCCGTTGTCGAGGGCCTCGAGCTGGCCGAACTCCTCGGCGCGTTCGGTGAGCAGATCACCGACCCGCCAGATCATGCGCTCGCGCTCGGCGGCCTTCATCGTCGGCCAGGGGCCCTCGTCGAACGCCTTGCGGGCGGCCCGCACGGCCCGGTCGACGTCCTCGGCAGCGCCGTGGGCGACGTCGGTGAGCTTGCCCCCGGTCGCGGGATCGTAGGTCGCGAAGACGCGGCCCGAGGCGGCGTCGACCCATTCGCCGCCGATGTAGAGCTGCCTGGTCCCGGAGAGAAACTCCCGGACCCGCGGAGCGACGGTGTGCTCGGCAACAGCTGTCATGCCCAACCTCCTGAAGTAGTGTGACACGGGTCATACTGCTTCGGGCAGGCCTGCGGGAACTGTTCAAGGATTGGACAGTGCGCACATACGCATACAACGGTCAGCCGGCGATGCCGAGTGCGCGGATCCTGCTGTAGAGCGTGGTGCGGCTGATACCGAGCCGCGCCGCGGCGTGCACCTTGTTGCCGCCGCTCTCGCGCAGCGCCTCGATGATGGCCTCCCGCTCGGCGCGCTCGCGCCCGCCCAGGCGTGAGACCCGGCTCGTCGCGCGGTACTCGACCGGAAGATCCTCCACCCGCACCGGCAGCGGCGACTCCCGCTCCGGGATGGCGGCCAGCACCGCCCGCAACTCGGCGAGGTTGCCGGGCCAGGAGCGTTCCGACAGCGCCGTCAGGGCACTGGGACCCAGGCGCAGGTCCGGCCGGTCGAGTTCCCGGGCCAGCGCGGAGGCCAGGTCGCCGAGTTCCCGGATCCGTTGCCGCAGCGCGGGTACCCGGACCTGACCGGGGCAGCGCGCCAACAGTTCTCGCACCGGCGGGCGGACGTCGTCCAGGGGGTCCGCGGTGAGCACGAGGCGGGCCGCGGCCGGGTCGGAGAGCATCGACGAGAGCAGCGCCAGCACCGGATCCGACGCCAAGTGCACGTGTTCGACGACCACGACGCCGCCGTCCGCCGCAGCGGCGGCGACCGACAGCAGCCCGGCCGACCACTCGCGTTCACCCTCGCCCACGATCCGGGCGGCATCGAGGAAGGCGACGGTGTCGCGGACGAGTTCCTTTGCGGCCCAGGTTCGCCCACTCCCGGGCTCACCGAGGATCGCCACGCCACCGGTGCGCTCGCGCAGCCGTCCGAGCCGCTGCCGCAGCCGCGTCGTCGCGTCCTGCGCGACGTCGCTGCGGGGCACGGGTTCCCGCGCGCCGGTGGCGTCGAGCAGGAACAGCGCCCCGCTACCGATGCCCGGGATGCGGTCGATCCGCAACCGGGTGTGCCCGCCCGCGGACAGCGCGAAGTCCATCGTGCGGGACTCCCCCGCCGGCAGGTCGACCGCGATCGCGCGCAGCGCCGCGTGGTCGGCGGGCACGAGCAGTTCCACGGCGGCCTTGTTGGTGAGCATGATGTCCTCGCCCATGGCTGCGACCGCGACGCCGCGCTGCTGCGCGGCCCGCTGGAACGCGTCGACCACCCGCCGGTCCGATTCGCGGGCCCCCTCGAGCAACCGCGCCTCGATGTCGCGGGCCGCGCGGGCGAGAAACGGCACGAACAGCGGATTGGCGGTCTTGCCGGCGGCAGTGATGTCGAGGATGCCTTCGATGCGGCGGGTGACGGGATGCACGAGCGGGTGCCCGTAGCAGCTGAAGTCCTTGAGGAACTCGAGGTAGTGCTCCTCGCCGTGCACCACCAGGCTCTGCCGCACCTCGAACGGGGTGCCGAGAGCGTTGGTGCCGTAGGTGTCCTCGCTCAGGGTCGCGCCGGGGACCACGCCGATCTCCTCCATGGCGTGCTGCATGGGTGCCGCGTCGAACAGCCGGGCCACGATCCGGCAGTCCCGGTCCACGAGGAGGATGCAGCAGCCGGTGCCGGCGAGCTGCGTGCGCAGCTCGTCGAGCACCGGCCGGGCGGCTTCGAGCAGCCGCCCGGCCGCGTCCGAGGGGCCCAGCAGGGTCGGCTCGGGGAGCCGTCCCGGGTCTATCCCGCTCAGCTGCGAGCGTTTCCAGGACAGCGCAATCTCCGGCCGCAGACCGTTCACCCCCGCTCGGCCTCCCCGAGCAGGGCCGTGGACAGCTCGCGCATCTCGATCTTGCGAATCTTGCCGGTGACCGTCATCGGGAACTCGTCGACGAGATGCACGTAGCGGGGAATCTTGTAGTGCGCGAGCTTACCCGTGCAGTACTCGCGCAGCGACTGCGCGTCGAGCGGCGCCGCCCCCTCCCGCAGCCGGATCCACACCATGAGTTCCTCCCCGTACTTCTCGTCGGGCACGCCGACGACCTGGGCGTCGAGGATGTCCGGGTGGGTGTAGAGGAATTCCTCGATCTCCCGCGGGTAGATGTTCTCGCCACCACGGATGACCATGTCCTTGATGCGGCCGGTGACCGAGACGTACCCGTCGGCGTCCATGACGCCGATGTCGCCGGTGTGCATCCACCGGGCCTTGTCGATGGCCTCGGCGGTCTTGTCGGGCTGGTTCCAGTAGCCGAGCATCACCGAGTAGCCGCGGGTGCACAGCTCGCCCGGTTCGCCGCGCGGCACGGTCAGGCCCGTGGCCGGGTCGACGATCTTGACCTCGAGGTGCGGGCCGACGCGGCCGACGGTGGACACGCGCTGGTCGATGGTGTCGTCGCTGCGGGTCTGCAGGGACACCGGCGAGGTCTCGGTCATGCCGTAGCAGATGGAGACCTCGGTCATGCCCATCCGCTCGATGACCTGCTTCATCACCTCGACCGGGCACGGGGAGCCGGCCATGATGCCGGTCCGCAGGCTCGACAGGTCGTGGGTCTCGAATGCGGGGTCGGCGAGTTCGGCGATGAACATCGTCGGCACCCCGTACAGGGAGGTGCAGCGCTCCTCGGCGACGGCGGCCAGGGTCTGGGCCGGGTCGAAGGCGGGTCCCGGGATGACCATCGTCGCGCCGTGGCTGGTGCAGGCCAGGTTGCCCATGACCATGCCGAAGCAGTGGTAGAAGGGCACCGGGATGCACACCTTGTCGTTCTCGGTGTAGTGGCACAGCTCGCCGACGAAGAATCCGTTGTTGAGGATGTTGTGGTGGCTGAGGGTGGCGCCCTTGGGGAATCCGGTGGTGCCGGAGGTGTACTGGATGTTGATCGGATCGTCGGCCGACAGGTCGCGCTGGGCGGCGTCGAGCGGGGTGCGGTCGTCGGCGAGTGCGGCGCGTCCGGACTCGGCGAGTTCGTCCCATTCGGGGTATCCGAGCAGCACCACGTGCTCGAGGTCCGGGCAGTCGCCGCGCACCTCGGCGATCATCGCGGCGTAGTCGGACGTCTTGAAATTCGGCGCGGATATCAGCATCCGGATCCCGGCCTGGGTGAGCACGTACTGCAGTTCGTGCGAGCGGTAGGCGGGGTTGATGTTGACCAGGATCGCGCCGATCTTGGCGGTCGCGTACTGGACGAACACCCACTCCGCGCGGTTCGGCGCCCAGATGCCCACCCGGTCGCCCTTGCCGATGCCTGCGCGCAGCAGACCGAGCGCGAGGGCGTCGACCTCCGCGGCCAGTTCGGTGTAGGTCCAGCGCCGGCCGGCGGCGCGGTCGACGAGCGCGTCGCGGTCGCCGTGGCAGGCGACGGTGCGGTCGAAGTTGTCGCCGATCGTGTCCCCCAGCAGCGGGGTGTTCCACGCCCCCGAGGTGTAGCTGGGCAGTTCGGGTGTGGTGAAGCCGGTCATGGGTGCTCCTGCAGTGTGCGCGGCCCGGGGCGAGCGAGGGGATCTCGAGGACTCGTCCACCATGCTCGTCGATCCGGCGCCGCAGGTGTTCGAATTCTGGACAGTTGGCGGTGGCAGCACGAGGCGCCCTCCCCGGGGTGTCGGGGAGGGCGCCGATGGGTCAGAGCGCTCGGTCGCGGGTCTCGACGAGAGCCTTGGTGCACACGAAGCTCAGCACGCCGAGCACGGAGAGCATGATGCCGATGGCGACGCCGCCGTAGGACGCCGCGAGGGGCGCGGCCAGCATGGGCGGAATCGCACCGCCCAGGACGCCGGCGAGGTTGTAGCCGAGTCCCGCACCGGTGTACCGGTACCGGGTGTGGAACATCTCCGGCAGCAGCGCGCCACACGGTCCGTAGGCGATGCCGAAGATGGCCAGGGTGACCATCATGCCGACGACGAACGCGACCGGCGATCCGGTATCGAGCAGCGGGAACAGCGCCAGCGCCCACACGACGGAGAAGCCGCAGGAGATCATGATGACGCGCCGGCGGCCGACCCGGTCGGAGTAGAGCGCGGAGAGCACGATCGCGGCGCCGAAGACGAACGAGGCGACGATGCCGACGGTGAGGACGAACGGCCGGGAGAAGCCGAGGGTCTTGGTCGCGTAGCTGGTCAGGTACGCGGTGCCCATGTAGAAGAAGGCGAACATGATCGCCAGTGCGCCGGCCGAGAGGAGGATCTCCTTGGTCTGGTAGCGCAGGGCGTCGAGGAACGGCAGGGTGCGCTTCTCGGCCGGGGCGGCGGCACGGGCCTCGCTCTCGGCCCGGAACACGGGGGTCTCCTCGATGGCGAGGCGCATGTAGAGACCGATGGCCACGAGAACGATGCTGAACAGGAACGGGATGCGCCAGCCGTAGTTGAGGAAGGCCTCGTTGGTGTCGCCGAGGGCCAGGCCGGTGAACAGGAAGGTGGCGCTCGACAGGGCGAAGGCGATGGCGGGGCCGAGCTGCGGGAACATCGCGTACAGGCCGCGTTTGCCCGGTGGTGCGTACTCGGCGGTGAGCAGCGTCGCGCCGGCCCACTCCCCGCCGACGGCGAAGCCCTGCGCGAAGCGCAGCAGCACGAGGATGATCGGGGCGGCGACGCCGATCGTCTCGGCCCCCGGCAGCAGCCCGATGAGCAGGGTCGAGATGCCCATCAGCAGCAACGTGGAGACGAGGGTCTTCTTGCGGCCGATGCGGTCGCCGAAGTGCCCGAACAGCATGGCGCCGACCGGGCGGGCGATGAAGGCGACGGCGAAGGTCGCGAACGAGGCGACCGTGCCGGCGGTGGCGCCGAGCGCCGGGAAGAACACCGTCGGGAAGACCAGGGCTGCGGCGGTTCCGTAGATGAAGAAGTCGTAGAACTCGATGGTGGTGCCGATGCAGCTGGCGATGGCGACGCGTCGGATGCCGGGTCCGCCCGGTGCGGGGGCGGTCGGCGCGGCGGGCTTCTGCCCCGCCGGTACCACGGGGGGTTCGGCCCCCGGTGTCGACACTGTGGTCACGTCTGTCCTCCGTATTTCCGTCCGAGCCGCGGCGGGCCTGCGCCGCGGGATGGAAGGAAAGGTAGTGATCCGCCTCACTCCCCCACTACCCCCGAAAGGGGGGTGGCTGTGAGCCGTATCACGTAGTTCGCCGAACGAAGGACTTGATCGTCGTGGGACACCGCGCACCCGCACCACGCGTGGTCGTCCGCGCGGGAACCGTGCCGATCCCGGGACACCCGGTGACCGAACAGCTTTCGCGCCGTCTACGCTCCGTTCATGGCGACGACCTGGGACCCGAGCGCCCCGGGGATCCTGGCACTGCCGTCGGGCCGGTACGTCCGGGGCCGGGGCATGCGACGTCCCCTCCCGGCCGGACCGCAGCCCGCCCTCGGGGTGTACCTCGCGGGCCGGACGCCGCCGCCGGTCCCGTGGGAGGCCCGGTGGATCCGGTGGCCCGACTTCCGACTCCCCTCCGACACCGGCGCTGCTCGCCGGATACTGCACGAGGCGTGGCAGCGGTGCGTGACCGACCGCGTCGAGGTCGCCTGCGGCGGCGGCCAGGGGCGCACGGGCACCGCCCTGGCCTGCCTCGCGATTCTCGACGGCGTACCGGCCGGCGAGGCCGTTGCCTATGTGCGCGAGCACTATTCGCGCCGATCGGTGGAAACGCCTTGGCAGCGGCGCTTCGTCGCCGCGTTCCGCTGACCGGCGGCGCCGGTCAGCGGCCGGCGGCGCCGGCGAGTTCGGCGCGCATCTCGCTCCACACGGTCCTGTACGAGTCGATGTTCGGCGCCGTAGCCCACGCCAGGGCGCCGGAC
Source organism: Rhodococcus sp. 14C212 (assembly GCF_011058195.1). NCBI lineage: Bacteria > Bacillati > Actinomycetota > Actinomycetes > Mycobacteriales > Nocardiaceae > Rhodococcus > Rhodococcus sp. 14C212. Next base: position 27,303 of record NZ_JAALEH010000033.1, read on the forward strand.
TTGATCTTCCCGAGCGCCTCGGCGAACAGGTCCTGATACCGCGACAGGCGCGGAACGAACGCCGACACGTCGTCGAAGAGATTCTGCGCCTTGCGATCCAGCTCGATCAGTTCGTCGAGGAAGTTGTCGGACTCCGGCTCGGCGAGCAGCGCGGTGAGCTCTTCGTCGAGCGGCCCGAACTGCTCGAACAGCTCCGCGAGAGAATCCTCGTCGATCGAGACGCGCTCCGCGTCGAGCTGATCGGTCAGTTCCGCGGCACCCGCGTCGGTCAGGGAGATGCCGTTGCCGGTCTCCTTCGCCTTGCCCTGAGTGACGAGCGCGTCGTACGCCGCCCGCCCGGACGCGACGGACACCCCCAGATGCGCCGCGATCACCTCGGCGGTGACGGTCTCCTTCAACCGCACCGTCTGCAGCAGAGCCAGCTCGTCGACATTGCCAGCGAACGCCATCGTGTCTTCTCCTCGTCGCCCGGTCGCGGGCGGTACGTGTCACCCGGTCGGGCGGAGTACATGATTTGGCGCTTCCGGTCGCGATGTCAACCGCCCACGCGGGTACGTCGCACTCTCGCCCCCTACAACTCTCCCACCGTCGCGGAATCGAGCCGGTCCGTCCGCGTGGTGTCCTTCAGGTCCACACCGGAACGCCCGAGCCGGCGCGCACCGTCGACCAGCCCCGCGACGACGCGCGCGGCCGCGGCATACCCGAGCCCCTCCGGCGGGTGGATGTTGGACACGCAGTTCCGCTCGGCGTCGGCACGACCGGGCCGCGGCTCGTGGGTCAGGTACACCCCGAGGCTGTCGGCGACCGACAACCCGGGCCGCTCCCCGATCAGGACCAGCAGCGTGCGCACCCCCAGGGCGGCGCCGATGTGGTCGCCCAGCGCGACCCGCGCCGACGTCGCGATCACCGGCGGCGCCACGGACAGGTGTCGCGGCAGCGCCGCCACGACGGCCTCGAGCAGCGCGACACCGTGCTCCGCCAGGGCCCGCGGCGAGAGCCCGTCGGCGAGGACCACCCCGACGTCGGCGCCGGTGCCGGGGACCGCGGACAGATCCTCGGGCAGGCGGCCCAGGTCCGGGCGGCGCAGGTACTCGCCGCGATCGCTCACCCGGCTCGTGACGACGATCGGCGCGCCGAGTCCGAGGCGTTCGACGTCGGTGGCCAGCGCCGGTACGTCGAGGGGCTGGTGCACCGCGTCGCGGGCCGCGGCGTGCGCGGCCCGGAACTCGAGCACCCGAGCGGTCGGCAGGCCGTCGCCGGCCCGGCCGAGCCCGATGCGGGCCTGGGTCGCCGACCGCAGCGGCGCCCAGAAATCACGGTCGACGGACCCGCTCACGCCGCACCTCCCGCGAGGGCGCGCAGCGGGGAGGCCGCCGCGTCCACCGGCAGGATGTGCCCGGCTCCGTCCACCATGCCGAGGCCGGAGAGCCACCGCTCGAACTCGGGGGCGGCCCGCAGGCCGAGCGCGCGACGCACGTACAGCGCGTCGTGGAACGACAGGCTCTGGTAGCCGAGCATGACGTCGTCGGCTCCGGGCACCGCGATGACGAACGCGGCGCCGGCCACCCCGAGCAGGGTCAGGAGGGTGTCCATGTCGTCCTGGTCGGCCTCGGCGTGGTTGGTGTAGCAGACGTCCACGCCCATCGGCAGGCCCAGCAGCTTGCCGCAGAAGTGGTCCTCGAGTCCCGCCCGGACGATCTGCTTGCCGTCGTAGAGATATTCCGGGCCGATGAACCCGACCACCGTGTTGATCAGCAGCGGGTCGAGCGCCCGGGCGACGGCGTACGCGCGGGTCTCGAGGGTCTGCTGGTCGACGGGGCGTCCGCCCGTGCCGAGGTGGGCGCCCGCCGACAGCGCCGAGCCCTGCCCCGTCTCGAGGTACATGACGTTGTCGCCGACGGTGCCACGCCCCAGGGCGCGACCGGCCTCGTTCGCCTCCCGCAGCAGAGCCAGGTTCACGCCGAAGCCGGCGTTCGCCCCCTCGGTGCCGGCAATGGACTGGAACACCAGGTCCACCGGGGCACCTGCCTCGATGAGGCCGAGCGTGGTCGTCACGTGGGACAGGACGCACGACTGCACCGGGATGTCGAAGCGCAGCCGCATCTCGTCGAGCAGGTTCAGCAGGTCGGCGGTGGCCTGTGGCGAGTCCGTGGCCGGGTTGATGCCGATGACGGCGTCGCCGCAGCCCATCAGCAGCCCGTCGAGGGTCGCGGCGGCGATGCCGCGTGGATCGTCGGTGGGGTGGTTGGGCTGCAGCCGGGTGCCGAGCCGGCCGGGCAGTCCGACGGTGGTGCGGAACGCCGAGGTGACCTCGATCGCGCGGGCCACCGCGATCAGATCCTGGTTGCGCATGAGCTTGCTGACGGCGGCGACCATTTCGGGGGTCAGGCCGGGCGACACGGCGGCGAACGCCGCGGCCGCATCGGTTCTCGTGACGGTGTCGAGAAGCAGGTCGCGCAGTCCCCCGACCGTCAGGTGCTGCACGGCCCGGTAGGCGTCGCGGTCGTGATCGTCGAGGATCAGCCGGGTGACCTCGTCGGTCTCGTACGGCACCACCGGCTCGGCGAGGAACACGTCGAGCGGCACGTCGGCGAGCACCCACTGCGCGGCCGCGCGCTCGGCGTCGGATTCGGCCGCGCACCCGGCGAGTTCGTCGCCGGAGCGGCGCGGGGTGGCCTTGGCGAGCAGGTCGACGAGGCCGTCGAAGGTGTAGGTGGTGCCGGCGAGATGCTGGGTGTAGACGCTCACTTCAGCTCGGCCTCCGCCTCGGCGAGCGCGGCGAACTCCTCGTCGGGCGAGTTCGCCACCAGCCGGTGCCGGCTGTAGAGCCCGAAGTAGGCCATGAACGCGGCGAAGGCACCGAGGGTCCACAGCGCGGCGACGGGATCGACCAGGAAGGTGGCCACGACGGCGGCCGCGGCGACGACCAGCGCGAAGGAGGTGGTGACGACGCCGCCGGGGGTGCGGTAGGGCCGCGGCATGTGCGGTTCGCGCCGGCGCAGCACGATGTGGCTGACCATCATCAGCACATAGCTCACCGCGGCGCCGAAGACCGCCATGTTGAGCAGCATCGCTCCCTCGCCGGTGAGCGAGAGCGCGAACCCGATCACGCCGGGGACGATCAGCGCCAGCACGGGTGCCTTGCGCTTGTTGGTCAGCGACAGGCTCGTGGGGAGGTAGCCGGCACGGGAGAGCGCGAACGTCTGCCGCGAGTACGCGTACATGATCGAGAAGAAGCTCGCGATCAGACCGGCGAGACCGATGTAGTTGACCACCTTCGCGGCGCCGCTGTCGCCGAGCGCCTCGACGAGCGGGTTGCCGGAGGTGGACAGGGCCTCGGCGCCGAGGGCGCCGGTGGCCAGGAACAGCACGGTCGCACCGGTGACGAGCAGCACCAGCATGGACACGATGATGCCCTTGGGCACGTTCTTCTCCGGCTCGGTCGCCTCCTCGGCGGCCAGCGGCACCCCCTCGACGGCGAGGAAGAACCAGATCGCGAACGGCACGGCCGCCCAGATGCCGAACAGACCGAAGGGAAGGAACGACGACGCTCCGGCGGCGGTCTCGTCGACGGCGATGTCGGTCAGGTTCGCGGTCTCGAACAGCCCGACGGCGGAGACGGCGAACACCACGAGCCCGACGAGCGCGATCGCGGTGATCACGAACATCGCCTTGAGGGCTTCGCCGGCGCCGGTGAGGTGGATGCCGATGAACACCGCGTACACGGCGAGATAGATCCACCATCCGTCGGTGATGCCGAACAGGTTCAGCGACTCGACGTACCCGCCGATGAACGTGGCGATCGCGGCCGGGGCGATCGAGTACTCGATGAGAATTGCTGTGCCAGTGGCGAATCCACCCCACGGTCCGAGGGCGCGGCGCGCGAAGGTGTAGCCGCCGCCGGCGGCGGGCAGCGCGGAGGACAGCTCGGCCATGCCGAGCACCATCGCGAAGTACATGGCCGCGATGACCACCGAGGCGACGAGCAGTCCACCGAATCCCCCCTCGGCCAGGCCGTTGTTCCAGCCGGCATAGTCACCGGAGATCACGTAGCTGACGCCGAGGCCCGCGAGCAGCACCCAGCCTGCCGAACCCTTTCTCAGAGTGCGCTTTTCGAGATACGCACGACTCTCGGCGTGGAAGTCCGCGCCGTCGTGGTGGGCCGGGGTCCCGGCCCCGGTCCTGGGCGGGTCGGTCAACGACATGATCTCTCTTCTCGACGGAGGATGGCGACGTGTCGAGCGGGCACGTCGAGGACACCGCGCGTACTCACGGTACGAGCGGCAGGTACACACCGCGTCAGTACGCGGTCACGGAAGTGTTACGAGGAGGCGCCCCGGGGCGTCGGCACCGGGCACGCGTCGGCGGCCTCGGCCACGACGGTCGGCTCGGCGGCCGGCTCCGGACGGGCGCCGGCGGCCCACCGCTTGCCGAGCAGCGGTGTGTCGCGGGCGAGAGCGTCGTTCTCCTCGGCGGCGAAGGCGCGGCCGCGGCTGAGGAAGCGCAGCCCCTCGGGTGATTCGAGGCTGAACCCGGAGCCGCGGCCGGGCACCACGTCGAGAACGAGCTGCGTGTGCTTCCACGCCTCGAACTGGGACCCCGAGATCCACACCGGGACGGCGTCGGCGCCCGCGGGCAGGTCACCGGCCGTCGCCCCCACCTGCAGACGCAGGTCCAGCACCCCCAGCAGCACGTCCAGGTCGCCGACGACGAAGTCGCCGTCCGGGTAGCACATCGGTGCCGACCCGTCGCAGCAGCCGCCGGACTGGTGCATCATCAGCGGCCCGTGCCGCTCGGCGAGACGGCGCAGGAGAGCAACCGCATCGGCGGTGGCGACGAGGCGGAGCGGGACGGACATGCGGTGCCTTTCCGGTTGTCGGCGTGCGCCTCCCCCGAGCGAATGTATCGCTCACCTCGACTGATCGAGTGGGCGATACATTCGCTCGACTCGGGGCAGGGCGGAATGGGAACGGCGCCTGCCACGTCGCAGGGGGGATGACGTGACAGGCGCCGGGTCTTCGGATCAGAAGAAGCCCTGGGCCTTCGGCGCGTAGGACACCAGGAGGTTCTTCGTCTGCTGGTAGTGGTCGAGCATCATGTGGTGGTTCTCGCGGCCGATGCCGGACTGCTTGTAGCCACCGAACGCCGCGTGCGCCGGGTACTGGTGGTAGGTGTTGGTCCACACCCGGCCGGCCTGGATGGCGCGACCGGCCCGGTAGGCGACCCCGCCGTCACGGGACCAGACGCCGGCGCCGAGGCCGTAGAGGGTGTCGTTGGCGATGGAGATGGCGTCGTCGAAGTCCTGGAAGGACGTCACGGACACCACCGGTCCGAAGATCTCCTCCTGGAAGATGCGCATCTTGTTGTGGCCGCTGAACACCGTCGGCTGGACGTAGAAGCCGCCGGACAGGTCGCCACCGAGATCGGCGCGCTCGCCGCCGGTGATCACCTGCGCGCCTTCGCTCTTGCCGATCTCGATGTAGGACAGGATCTTCTCGAGCTGGTCGTTCGACGCCTGGGCACCGATCATCGTGTCGGTGTCGAGCGGGTCGCCCTGGCGCACGGCCTTCGTCCGCACCGCGGCCAGCGACAGGAAGTCGTCGAAGATGTCCTGCTGGATCAGGGCGCGCGACGGGCAGGTGCACACCTCGCCCTGGTTGAGGGCGAACATGGTGAAGCCCTCGAGCGCCTTGTCCTGGTAGTCGTCGTTGGACGAGAGCACGTCGGAGAAGAAGATGTTCGGGCTCTTGCCGCCGAGCTCGAGGGTGACGGGGATCAGGTTCTGCGAGGCGTACTGCATGATCAGGCGGCCGGTGGTGGTCTCGCCGGTGAACGCGATCTTGCGGATGCGCGGGCTCGAGGCCAGCGGCTTGCCGGCCTCGACGCCGAAGCCGTTGACGATGTTCACCACGCCCGGGGGCAGCAGGTCGCCGATGACGGAGATCAGGTGCAGGATCGACGCGGGCGTCTGCTCGGCCGGCTTGAGGACGACGGCGTTGCCGGCGGCCAGTGCGGGGGCGAGCTTCCACACGGCCATCAGGATCGGGAAGTTCCACGGGATGATCTGGCCGACGACGCCGAGCGGCTCGTGGAAGTGGTAGGCGACGGTCTCGGCGTCGATCTCGGAGATCGAGCCCTCCTGCGCACGGATCGCGCCCGCGAAGTAGCGGAAGTGGTCGATCGCGAGCGGGATGTCGGCATTGAGGGTCTCGCGGATCGGCTTGCCGTTGTCCCAGGTCTCGGCGAGGGCGATCGACTCGAGGTTCTCCTCGATACGGTCGGCGATCTTGTTGAGCAGGATGGAACGCTCGGCGACGGACGTCTTGCCCCAGGCCGGCGCGGCGGCGTGGGCGGCGTCGAGGGCCAGCTCGATGTCTTCCTCGGTGGACCGGGCCACCTCGGTGAACGGCTGACCGGTGACCGGGGTGACGTTCTCGAAGTACTGACCCTTCACAGGCGGTACCCACTGGCCGCCGATCCAGTTGTCGTAGCGGGACTGGAAGGACATCAGGGCGTCGGGCGAGCCGGGACGGGCGTACACGGTCATCGGTGTTCACTCCTCGGATGGTCTGGCACTCCCCATGCGGGGCGTGTGATCCGGAACACTACGAACCGGTGGGTTGCAACTACGTTGCGTAGGTCCGAGCCTCAGATCCCGAGCTGGCGGTCCAGCAGCCCGATCCGGGCCTTGACCTGGGCGAACAGCGTCGAACGCGGATCGAGGGTGGTCAGGTACGCCTCCCACGCGGCGATGTCGTCGCGCCCGTGCACCGACGCGGTCCACCGCGCGAGCAACTGGGCGTCGCCGGCCCGGAGCAGCGCGGCCTGCACCCGGGCGCGCAGCTCGTCCCGGATCTCCTCGATGCCGGGCGCGGCCGATCCGGGCAGCACCGGTCCGGCATACAGACGCACCGCCGTCGCCACATCGCCGCGATCGAGTGCGCCGCGGACCTCCGCGACGTCGGTGACGAGTTCACCCAGGAGCCGGTATGGGCGCGAGCCGAGCCCCTCGGGTCCGAAAACCTTTCGCAGGCGCGACATCTCGGCACGGATGGTGACGGAGTCGAGCTCGGCCTCGTCGAGCAGCACCGCAAGCCGGTCCGAGCTCAGACCCTCGGGATGTTCGGCGAGCAGCAGCAGGATCTCGGCGTGGCGCTGGGACAGAGGGATCCGTTCGCCGTCGCGGTGCAGAGTGGGCCGGCCGGACCCGAACGTGTCGAGACTCGTCCGTGCAGCCGACAACAGCCGGGGCGAGCTGAGCAGGTGCAGCCGCAGTTCCGACTCGGCGGCGGCGACCGTGGCCCGCACGAGCTGCAACACCTCCGGCGCGGCCACGCGGAGCCCGCCGGTGATGTCGATGGCGCCGAGGATCCGGCCGGTGCTCGGGTCGTGCACCGGCGCGGCCGAGCAGCTCCATTCGTGCACGGTGCGGTTGAAGTGCTCGGCGGCGACGATCTGGACGGAGTGGTCGACAGCGAGAGCGGTGCCGGGCGCGTTGGTGCCCACCCGCTCCTCGCTCCAGTCGGCACCCTCGACGAAGCTCATCGACAGCGCCCGGTCACGGGCGGCGTGATCACCCTCGACCCAGAGCAGCCGGCCCTGTTCGTCGCTGATCGCGACGAGCAGCCCGCTGTCGGCGGCGTCCTCCACCAGCAGCTTGCGCACGACGGGGCGGATCAGCGCCATCGGGTGCCCGGCCCGGTACCGCTCGAGGTCCAGGCCCGTGAGCAGGCTCGGCTGTTCGACGGCGTCGGGACTGATGCCGTTCCTGCGGCTGCGTAGCCAGGATTCGCGGACCACCGAGCGGACGGAGGCAGGTACGACCGACGTGTCGGCCGCGTCGAGGAACGAACTGTGCGCCGAGGACGCACGTTGCGCCAGCTGCGACGGGTCGTCGCCCGGCCGCAGCGCCACCCAGGGGTTGGCCGAGCCGGATCGTTCGTCGGTCATGCGCTGCTGCTCATCTGCCGGTTCCTCCTCCGGACAACTGTAACCCGAGTCACAAGCACGCCCGGGTGCCCACCCGTTCGGCCAGCATCACGGCCGTCGCGTGCGGCCCACGGCTGGGCACCTGCGGGAACACGGACGTGTCCACGACGCTCAGCCCCTCGGCGGCGTGCACCCGGCACCGCTCGTCGACGACGGCCGCGTCGTCGCCGCCCATCCGGCAGCTTCCGGACAGGTGCAGCGACGTCCCGAGGTGCCGCTCGAGCCACGCGTCGCCGGGGTCGAACGCGTCCGGGTCGAGGCCGGTGCGATCGACGACGTCCGGCATGGCCGCGAGCAGGTGCGCGGCGCGCGCCACCCCCTCGCGCAGGTCGGCACGGTCGGCCGGGTCGTCGAGGTAGCGGTAGTCCAGCAGCGGCGGCCGGAACGGGTCGGCCGGGTCGAGCCGGATCGTGCCGCGGCTGCGGGGCCTCGTGAGCACCACCCCCAGGACCGGGTCGGCGACGCCGCTACCGGGGACGGACGCGGCGAACGGTGCGGTGTAGGGGCGCAGCTCGAGGTTGCCGGCGTGCAGGACGACCTCCAGGACGGGGGCGGGCCCGGGCAGCGGCGCGCGATAACGGTAGGGGACGGCGATCTCCGGATGGTCGGTGTAACCCCTGCCCACGCCGGGGATCTCGATCCGGGGGGTGATGCCGTGGCGGGTGAGCTCGGCGCCGTCGCCGATGCCGGAGAGCATGAGCAGCTGCGGGGAGCCGATCGCACCGGCGGCGAGCACGACGTGGCCGGCACCGACGGTCGCGCCGTCCTCGGTCTCGACGCCGACTGCGCGCGCGCCCGAGAGCACGACCCGCCGCACGCGCGTTCCCGTGCGCACTGTCAGGTTCGGCCGGGCCAGCGCCGGCAACAGGTACGCGTGGGCGGGACCGACGCGCATCCCGGCGCGGATGTTGAGCGGGACGGGGCCCACCCCGTCCGGTCCGGGCGCGTTGAGGTCGTCCACCCGGCGATGTCCGGCGGCGAGCGCCGCGTCGTGGAACGCGGCACCGACCGGGTGCAGCCGCTCCCGGGGTGTACGGGCGACGGGCACGGGACCGGCCGCGCCGTGCCATCGCCGGCTCACCCCGGTCTCCGCGGCGTCCGCCGCGTCGGCGTCGGTCTCGGTGGCGCGGAAGTGCGGCAACACCCGATCGAACGACCAGGACGGCGGCCAGGCCTCGAAGTCGTGCGGGCGGGCCCGCACGAAGTACGCGCCGTTCACTGCGCCGGAGCCGCCCAGCAACCGGCCGCGGGTCACGACGGAGGCACGCCGTTCGGTCAGCCGGGCCGGGTAGGCACAGGTCCACGGGCTGTCCGGACCGACCGGCAGGACGGTCGCGTCGAGCACCGCGGGCGGGGTGTCCGCGGTCGTGCGATAGCCGGGGCCGGCCTCGAGCAGCAGGACCGTCCGGTCGGGGTCCTCGCTGAGCCGCGCGGCCAGCACGCAGCCGCAGCTGCCGCCGCCGACCACGACCACGTCGGCGTGCACCGGATCGGCCACGGCTGCGGAGGCCCGGCTCAGCCCCGGATGCGGGGCGCGAGCGCCGCCGGATCCCGGGCGACGACCGCGCCCCACCACAGGCCGGCGCCGTAGGCGATATCGTCGAAGCGCTTGTAGAACACGTAGCGCAGCGGGTCGAGGCCGCCCTCCTCCCGGTGGCCGTACCAGTCCCACAACCCCTCGGCGACGGCGAAGCCGAGGACCGCGCGACGCACCCTCGGCGAGACCACGGCGGCGACGAGCGTGACCGGCCAGTAGTGCCGGCACAGCGCGGAGGCGACCTGCCACATCCCGCCGGCGAACCCCTGCGCGGTGAGCACCGCCGCGATGCGGGTCGGCTGGTCGAGTTCGGCGAACATCCGCCGCAGCCGGAGCATCGTCACCGACAGCGACGCGACCGAACCGACGACGCCGAGGCGGGTGCGGCTCGCGGCGGCCACGCACGCGAACAGCATCGACCCCGACATCGACATGGTGGGTACCGAGCCGGGGTGCCGGCTCGCGAGGGGCGCCGCACCTGTGCCGTAGAAGGCCTTGCGGGTGAACCACTTCCGGAATCCGACGCGGTGGTCGTGGGCCACGTGCGCCACCGGTTCGTAGCGCAGCCGCCAGCCGGCCTCCTGCAGTCGCCAGCACAGGTCCACGTCCTCGGCGACGTGCATGGTCTCGTCGAAGCCGCCGGTCGCGGTGAGCACGTCGCGGCGGACGATGATCGCGGCGCTCGGTACGTACGAGACCGGGCTGCCGGACTTGACGGCGGCCTCGCGGCGACCGAGATCGAGCGACGAGCGCGCGTGTTCGTAGCGCCCCAGGGCGCCCTTGTCGGGCTCGAGCGCGACGACGCGCGGGGCCACCAGGGCCACCGCAGGGTCGGAGAAGTGCCCGAGCATCACCTCGAGCCATCCCTTCCGCGGCACCACGTCCGAGTCGAGGAATGCGACGAACGGCGTTGTGGCGGAGCGCAATCCGGTATTGCGTGCCGCGGCCGGACCGCGGGATCGCTCGTGCCGCAGCACCCGGACCGACGCCCTGGCCGGGGCGGGCACCGGGACGTCGGAGCCGTCGTCGACGACGATCACCGTCAGTCCCTCGACGGCGGCCAGCAACCGCCCGAGTCCGGCGGTGTTGTTCTTGACGGGAATCACGACGGTGACGTCGGACGTGGCAGGCAGGGCCGTGGGACGGGGGTTTCCGACACCGGAGTCGAGCAGCCGCCGCGCCACGACGGCGGTCTGCGAGTCGACGACCTTCACGTAGCCGTCGCCGATCATCGCCGCGGCCGCCGGAGCGAGCTTGAGCATGCGGGTGGGCGAGCCCCCGATGAGCACGCGGCCGTCGGAGTAGGCGCGCACCCGCGGGTCGATACGGACGCCGAATCCGTCGGGCAGTCGGGCCGTGCTCGTCAACGGAGTCTTCCTTTCCCATCCGGCTCCCACCGGGTTACCTGTGCCGTTGCTCGATCGACGAGTTCGGCGAACCATCGTGCCCCCTGCGCCGCGCTCGCGGGCGTCGGATCCCCCAGCACGCCGTTCGCGGACACGGCGACGATACCGCCCTCGCGCATCCGGGGCATCAGGTCGGTGAGTGTGCCGGTGTTGCCCTTCTCGGCGCGGGCGGTGTCCACCACGCGCGGATCGAGGTGCAGCAGCAGGCTGGTCTCGGTGACACCGGCGTGGGCGTCGCCGCCGGGCACGACGAACGGCAGCCACGCCGCGTCGCGGCCCTCGTAGCGCAGCAGGGACACCGCCCTGGTCAGCGGGTGCACATTTCCGCCGTGCCAGTTGACGAACAACAGGCGCGCGGCCCACCGGCACACCGAACGACCGTATTCGACGAGGACGGTCTCCATCGCCTCCGCGCCGAGCGAGACGGTGCCGGGGAAGCCCTCGTGCTCGCCGCTGGACCCGTACTCGAGGGCCGGCGCGACGAGCACACCGGGCAGGGCGGCCGTCAACGCGCGGGCGATACGGGTGTCGGTGTCGAGCGGAAGGTGCGGCCCGTGCTGCTCGAGCGCGCCGACAGGAACGGCGACCGTCGCGCGGCCCGGTTCGAGGTCGGGCCAGTAGGCGGTGGCGAGTTCGCGGGTCACCGGTCCGATGGTAGGGGGGGCACCGTCCGGGTGGCCGCCGGCGGTGGCGGGAGCGTGCTCGACCCGGGCCGGCACCCGCTGCCGGTGGGCGCGCCGAGCGGCCCGTTCGTCCGGGCCGGCGAGGCGTTCCTGGCACCGCTCGATGCGCTCGGCGTACGGACCGGTCAGCAGGCCGATCGCGTCGCGGGCCGGCGTGGACAGCACCTGACTGCCTCGCGACGAGTTTTCGTCCGTTCGGCGGTCGGTACGGACAGAATCGGGACGTCGCGAGCGGAAGGTGGGCCATGAGCAAGCTGCTGTACTCGGCGACCATGTCGGTGGACGGGTTCATCGCCGGTCCGGGCGGCGACATGTCGTGGATGGTGCCGTACCTCGGACCCGATCCGGCGATCGACGAACTGGTCGGCGAGATCGGTGCGCTCCTCGTCGGCAATCGCACCTTCCGCGGCGACGACCCGCACAAGGGCACACCCGCCGAGGGCGAGGCGTTCGATGGCGGCTGGAGCGGTCCGCAGTTCGTGCTCACCCACCACCCTCCGGCCGAACCGGTTCCGGGCGTGACGTTCGTCGGTGACCTCCACGCGGGCGTGGCCGCAGCCACCACGGCCGCGGGCGGGAAGTACGTCAACGTGCTCGGCGCCGACGTCGCCCGGCAGTGCCTCGAGGCCGGCCTGCTCGACGAGATCTTCGTCTGCATCGCGCCGGTCCTGCTCGGCGACGGCGTCCGGCTGTTCGACCGCCCGGGCGGAACCCCGCTCGCGCTGGAACGCCTCGTCACCACCCAGGGGCCCGTTGCGACCGACATCCGGCTGCGGGTCGTGCGGTGAGAACGCTATCCGCCTTCTCCGGAACCCTCCTCGCCGGACGGCCGAGGGAGCCGGATCCCGGCGACGAGACCGTGATGATCGGAGCCGGGGAGCTCGATCCGGTCGAGGGAGGTCGCCGTGGCACCCCGCGTGAGGATGTGATCGATCCCGACGAGGGCCGGGTAGCGGCGGTCCGCCGGATACGTCGGCACGAGCCCGCCACCGACCCGGTCCGCGGCGTGCACGTACCCGGCGTCGAGGAGGTCGCGGAAGCGGGTGTGCGAGTACGTCGCGTTGAAGTCCCCGCTGACCACGACCGGCGCCGTGCCGGCCACCGACTCGAGCTCCGCGTCCAGTCGTTCCAGCTCGGCCGCCCAGGCCGGAGCGGGTGTCAGGTACGGCGGCGCGGGATGCACCGCGTACAGGATCAGCGGGCGCCCGGGACCGGTGTCCAGAGTCGCGGTCAGGTTCGTCGGCCCGAACCCGTCGAGCTTCCGGCCGGCCGAGACGGGAAACCTGCTGTAGATCCCGGCGCCCGCACCGCCGGTCGGCGTCGGGGCCAGGAAGCGGTGCGCAAGCACGTCGCCGAGGCCCGCGACCTGCAGCGCGGCCACCGCGTCGCCGGTCAGCTCCTGAACGGTGAGGACGTCGACCTGCCGCTCGCGCACCGTCCGGACCAGCGCATCGGGGTCGGCCTTCCCGACCATGAGGTTGGCCTGCATCACGCGGATCGTGGGACCGGATGCGGCGTCCGGCTCGTCACCCCGGACGCCCGGCACATACAGCGGTCCCAGGGTCCAGGCGCCGGCCGCGACGACGACGAGCGTCGACGCCAGCAATACCGGTCTCCGGGCGAGCGCGGCGGCGATCGCACCCGCCACCGTCCCGAGCAGCAGGTACGGCCCCAGCGACGCCCAGGCGATCACGGCGTTGCTCTCCGCGTCGGCCGCGAAGGCCACCAGCGCGGTGAGCCCGAGCACGGTCGCGGCGATCGCGACGACGGTAGCCGGTCGCACCGGGCTCATGGATTCCTCCTCGTGTCGGGAGCACGCCGCCGACGTGTCCGAAGCGCCTCCGCATTGTCCGGCACGACGGCCGGTACCGGGAGGTACGGACACGCCGGAACCGCTCCGGATCCGCGGACACCGGTCCCGGAACCCAGCTCCAGCGTTCGGGTCCGCCCGGACGCCGCATCGCACAGCCGGTCGCGCGGACCGGCATCCTCGGTGTGGAGGCGTTGCGCCCGCGGACGCCGGCAGAGTTCACCACAGCGACGAGGGAATCGGGGTACCGAGATGGCTGTCACGGCACTCGACCGACGTCGGATCCTCGCCTTCCGTGCCGCGGCGCAGGGTCTCGATCGGACCGCGGCCGGACGGGACCGGGTGCTCGCGCTCGGGGTGCAGGACACCCCGTACGGGTCGGCCCGCGACGCGCTCGCCGCACGATCGGACGATGCCGCGACAGAACAGGATTCGCTCGTACTCGTGTGGTCGTGGCGCGGGGCGCCGCACCTGCACCGGCCCGGCGATCTCGCGTTTCTCGCCGCGGCCCTCTGGCCGGTGAACGACACCGACGCCACCACACGTATCGGGACAGGGCAGATCCGCGAGGGCGCCCAGCGCGGCCTGCGCGCATTCACCGAGGCGGCCGAGGCCGTGCACGCCGCGCTCACCGGCCCGATGACCAAGGGAGAGCTGAGTGCGGCGGTCAGCGCGGCGGTTCCCGCCGACCTCACCTACGACTGCCCCTCGTGCCGATCCCGACATATCTCCGGTGCGCTGTTCCAGCAGGTCGGCCTCGCGGCGCGCGTGCGGGTCTGCCCGCAGGGCCGCAGCACCCACCTCGACGTCCTGCCCGCAGGGATCGGACCGGATGCGGTGCCCGAGCGCGCCGAGGGCACCGCAGCCGCCCTGCACCGGTACGCCGACGTGCTGGCGCCGGTCACACCGGCCGGGCTGGCAGCCTTCCTGGGCACCGACATCGCAACGATTCGCGCGGTCCTGCCCGACGATCTGGTTCCGGTGAACGGCCCGGCCGGGAAGGGCCTGGTGCCGGCCTCGGCGGTCCCTGACCTCGACGGAGCCGCCGACGTGCGAGCGACCCGTCTGCTGCCGCCCGGCGATCCGTGGCTGCAGGCCCGGGACAGGGAGTTCCTGGTGCCGGACCGAGCGCGCCGGAAGGCGATCTGGCGCCCGATCGGCAGCCCCGGTGTCGTCCTCGTCGACGGGGAGATACGAGGGATCTGGCGGGCGAGGGCCGCGCCCCGGGACACGCTCGCGGTGTCGGTCGAGCCGTTCGAACCGCTGTCCGTGCGGACGCGGGACGAACTCGAGGCCGAGGCGCAGCGACTGTCCCACGCCCGGAAGCGCGCCGGCGCGACCGTCGGGTATGCCGATTGACGACCCTCCGACATGCGACCGCGGCCCTATGTCGGAGGCGCCGCCGAGAATGAACCGGTATCCCTGTCGATCCGACCGTGTCCCGTTCGTCGTCATGTCGTACGGCAACCCTGCCGCGCAGGACACTCACCCAACGAGAGGTGCTCACCATGAAGTACATGATGCTGATCAACGCCGCATCGGCCGACGCGGGCGACCAGTGCAGCGTCGAGGAGTGGATGGTCTACGACAAGGAGATCCAGGAGGCCGGAATCGTCGTCGCCTCGGAGTCGCTCGCGGACCTGACCACCGCGACGACCGTGCGGGTCGGCCCCGACGGGGCACGTGCCGTCACCACCGACGGGCCGTTCGCCGAGACGCGGGAGGTCCTCGGAGGCTTCTACGTCGTCGACGTGCCCGACCTCGACGTCGCGCTGGACTGGGCGGCCCGCTGTCCCGGGGCGCGCGGCGGCGGATCCGTGGTGGTGCGGCCGATCGCCGACTTCGGGCAGTGACCGCGACGGACGGGCCGGGCGCCGGCGCCCGGGTCGACGTCGCCGTGGAAGCGGTGTTCCGGGAGGAGCGCGGCCGGCTGCTCGCCGCGCTCGTCCACCGCTTCGGCGACCTCGATCTGGCCGAGGACGTCGCCGCCGAGGCGATCGAGGCGGCGCTGGTGCACTGGCCCGTCCAGGGCGTCCCGGCCAAGCCGGGGGCCTGGCTGCTGACGACGGCGCGGCGCAAGGCCGTGGACCGGCTCCGACGGGATCAGGTGTACGCCGCCCGGCTCGCCGTTCTGCAGGTGGATTCGGAACGGGCCGCCCCCTCCCCCACCCCGGACACCGGCAGCGACCTGCCCGACGAACGCCTGCAGTTGTTCTTCACCTGTGCCCACCCGGCGCTGCCGGCCGAGGACCGGGTGGCGCTGACCCTGCGGTGCCTGGCCGGGCTCGAGACACCCGAGGTGGCGCGCGCCTTTCTCGTCCCGACCGCGACGATGGCCCAGCGGATCGTGCGGGCGAAGAAGAAGATCCGGCAGGCCCGCATCCCGTTCCGGGTGCCGGACCCGGACGAGCTGCCGGAGCGGCTGCCGGGCGTGCTGCAGGTGCTCTACTCGGTCTTCACCGAGGGATACGCGGCCAGCTCGGGACCGGACCTGCAGCGCCCCGACCTCGCCGAGGAGGCGATCCGGCTGGTCCGGATCCTGCGCCGACTGCTGCCCGGCGAGCGGGAGGTGACCGGGCTGCTCGCCCTGATGCTGCTGACCCATGCGCGACGCGACGCCCGGACCGGCCCGGACGGCGAGATCGTTCTGCTCGCGGATCAGGATCGCGCACGGTGGGACCGCGCCCTGATCGCCGAGGGCACCGCCCTCGTGCCCGTGGCGCTGACCGGCGGCCCGCCGGGCCCGTACGGCGTGCAGGCCGCGATCGCGGCGCTGCACGACGAGGCCCCCGGCGTCGCCGCC
This sequence comes from Rhodococcus sp. 14C212, assembly GCF_011058195.1. NCBI lineage: Bacteria > Bacillati > Actinomycetota > Actinomycetes > Mycobacteriales > Nocardiaceae > Rhodococcus > Rhodococcus sp. 14C212. The sequence goes on from NZ_JAALEH010000033.1 coordinate 43,531, forward strand.
ACCGACTGGCCGCAGATCGTCGCGCTCTACGACGTCCTGTCCGCCCTGGCACCGTCGCCGGTCGTCGCGGTGAACCGCGCCGTGGCGGTGGCGATGCGCGACGGCCCCGAGGCCGGCCTGGCGCTGCTCGACGCGCTCGCGGACGAGCCCCGGCTGCGCGGATACCACCCGTATTCCACCGCACGCGGCGAACTGCTGCACCGGCTCGGCCGCGACGACGAGGCCGCCGTCGCCTACCGGCGGGCTCTCGAGCAGGCCGGAACCGAACCCGAACGGGAGCACCTGCGCCGGCGGCTGGACGAGACGGGCCGGTCGTGACCGGGACGAACCCGCGTCCATTCGGGCGCCGACACCGCCCGCACCGGCACCGCCGGTGCAGTGACCCGGGCCCGCTGCCGGCCGAACACCCAAGCCCGCGCATCGAATCGGCGCTGGTGCCGACGGTCGGACCCCGATCGCTTCGGGGATCGGGGAGGACGGTCAGTGTGGGGCGGCGGTCGACCCACCGGATCGATTGCCGAACGGATGGCGCCAATCGGGTGAGCTGGACGGCGAGCCCCCGGGCGGCGGCGGCGCGGCGCTGCCGGGCTGCGGTGCGGAGGGCCGGTCGTACTCGTGCCTTGCGGCGGTGGTCTCGAGGCGGGATTCTTTCAGTTCGCGGCGAGCGAGCCGACCTCGACGCGAGGTCCGCTGCGCACCGGCGAGCAGGAGACTGAGCCCGACCGCTCCGACCGCACCGACGACGATGCCGTAGAGGAACAGTGCCCCGGTCGAACCGGTGACGTGGTACCCGAACACGACGAAGCTGTCGTCGGTCAGTGCATGGGCGGCGCCGGTGTTGCCCAACACCCCGGCCACACCGATGATCACGGCGGCGAGCAGAATGACGAGTCCGAAGATGACGATCATGACGGCCTCCATGGCCAGGGGAGTATGTATCTCTCCAGTCAACGCCGGGTTCGCACCGTTGTCGACGCGGCTGTCGTAGAAGTCGTTGCTCCTGCCGCTAGTCGTCGAAGCCGCTGCGGGCGGCCCAGCCCGACGCGGCGAACGACCGTCGCAGGGCGACGCGCAGGTCCGCTTCACCCGCAAGTGCTTTCATGGCGGACCGGTACTCGTGCGGGCGCCGGCCGACGAGCGCCGCGAACCCGGCACAGTGGCGCAGGAGCGCCGCGAACAGCGCCTCCTGGGACTGCAGCGGCAGCGGCGGCGCCCCCGGCGGTGCGAGGGCGCCCCACTTCGAGACGTACACGCCGAAGGACGCCGGCCGCTGCCCGCCGTCGATCTCCAGCCGGCACTCGTCGGCGGTCACGGTGCGTCGCGTGTAGTTCGGCTCCGTCGCGTCGAGGCACGCGAGCTGGTCCCGATCGAACAGCGACGCGAACACCGCGGTGCGGGTCCCCGGCCGCCGGAACGCGGTCGCCGCGACGAAGCCGGCCACGCTGACGTGGGCGCTGTGCCCGACGGCGATGCCCACGACCGTCGCGCGCAGGAACGGCACGGTGGTGTCGACGTTTCCGGCCGTGAACTTGCGCCGCACGACCGCCGGACATGCGTTGGAGCCCACCGCGACGACGAGGTGCCGGTCGCCGACGCCGGCGACGCCGGCCCGGCGCAGCGCCTCGTCGAGCGTCGAGTCGTCGCGTCCGTCCAGCCGTGCCGCGCCGAGGCCGGCTCCCGGCCGGGGGCGTGCCCGGTGATAGCCGTCCTCTCGGAGCAGGCCACTGCCCGGCGCGGCCGTCCCGGGATAGAGCCAGGGGGCGGCCGCGAAATCACCACAGTCCGTTCCGGCGGCAGCACCCACCTTTCCAGTATGGCGCCGCGAACGCGCGGTACCCTCCGGCCGTGCAGATCGAACCGCGTCCCATCGACGACGCCGAGGTGCAGTCCCTGATCGACGAGGTGCAGCTCGAGTACGTCCGTCGCTACGGAGGACCGGACCACACCTCGTTGCATCCGGAGGAGTTCACCCCGCCGCACGGCGTCTTCCTGCTCGCCCACGACGGCGGCTTGCCGGCGGGGATCGGTGGCTGGCGGGCCCGCGACTCGGCGCACCCGGGGCTGCGCGACGGCGACGCCGAGATCAAGCGCATGTACGTGCGGGAAGGCGCCCGCCGCCGGGGCGTGGCCCGACGGATCCTGGCCGAACTCGAACGCACCGCCGTCGAGGCGGGCCGGCGACGGATGGTGCTCGAGACCGGCACCGAGCAGCCCGAGGCTCTCGCCATGTACGCCGCGGCCGGATACGAGCCGCTGCCCGAACGGTTCGGCAAGTACGCGTACTCCGCATCGTCGCTGTACTTCTTCAAGGACCTCGCGCTGCCCGGCGACGACGCGCCCCGCGTCCGTCCCGCGCACGCGGCGGAGCTGCCGGTTCTTCAGGACATCGAGCGCGCGGCCGGCCGCGCGTTCGCGGACCTCGGAATGGACGCCGTCGCCGACGACCCGCCGCCCACGCGCGCGGAGCTGCACGAGTTTGTGACCGGCGGGCGGGCCTGGGTGTGCCTCGACGGCCACGACCGCCCGGTGGCCTACCTGCTCGCCGACGTCGTCGACGGCACCGCCCACATCGAGCAGGTGTCGGTGCATCCGGACCACGCGCGCCGCGGGCTCGGCCGGGCCCTGATCGACCACCTCGCCGACTGGGCGCGTGTCCGCGAACTGCCCGCGCTGACGCTGACCACCTTCGCCGACGTCCCGTGGAACGGGCCGTACTACCGGCGGCTCGGCTTCCGGTACCTGCGCGACGACGAACTCGGCCCGGGGCTGCGGCAGATCCGGCGCGACGAGGCCGCCGGGGGCCTCGACCGGTGGCCCCGCGCGGCCATGCGACGCGAACTCTGAAGTTCTGCACGGTCTCTCACGTGCGGCGCGGTACCGCGGCGGCCCAGAATCGCCGCACCAGGTCCGTCGTCTCGGCCGGCGCCTCGAGCGGGACGAGGTACGCGGCGCCGTCGACGACGGCGCAGGACCCGTCGGGGAGCAGCAGGCTCGCCGCGCGCGCCTGCTCGGGCGTCCAGCCCTTGTGCTCGCTGCCGGTGACGAACAGGGTCGGGACCGACAGCCGTGGGAGCCGATCGGTGAGGTCGGGCCGGTGCAGCGAGATGGAGACGACGGCGTTGCGCAGCGCGGCCCGGTCCGCGTGGACGAAACAGTCCTCGACGAGTGCGACCGCCTCCGGATCGCGCTCCCTCATTGCGGCGGAGAGCAATACGTTCGTCACGCCGGACCGGATGAACCCGGCGGCGCCGAGCGTACGGTAGGCGGCGAGGAGGAACAGCGTGCGGGCGCGCTCCGCCCGGTTCAGCGCCTGGACGGGCGTCCCCAGCGTCACCAGCGTCCGGCACCTCGACGCCGTGTCGGTCGCGAAGACGATGCCGACGTGGCCGCCCCAGGCGTTACCGACCCAGTCGACGGGTTCGTCGATGCCGAGGGCGTCGAGCACGGCGACGGCCGCCGCGGCGCATTCCCCGGTGGTGTAGTGCCGGCCGGGGTCACCGCTCGCCCCGTGCCCGGGCCCGGTGACCACGACGAGGCGCCGGTCGGCTCCCAGCGCGTCTTCGACTCTGCTCCAGGATCTTTCGTCGACGAACAGGCTGTGCCAGAGCACCGCGGGCGGGCCCTCCCCGTGCACGCGGACGGCGAGTGGACCCACCTCGGTCGAGATCTTCTGCATCCGTGTCATGACCGCCACCACCTTCGGTGCGACTCGGGTTGACACTGTCAATTGCTATGGTCCCGCGGGAGGTTGACACTGTCAATGGGCGGAGTCGCGCACCGCCGGGAGGAGCTGGTGGACGGATGACCGACACGCTCGACGAACGGCTGCTCCGCGCCGCGCTCGAACAGCTGCGGGAGCAGCCGGCCGAACACCTCAGCCTCCGCCGGGTGGCGCAGCAACTGGACGTGAGCCACCAGGCGCCCTACGTGCACTTCGGGAACAAGCGCCGATTCCTCGCGGCCGTGGCGGGCGCCGGGCTGCAGGGCGCCGTGACGGAGGCGGCCGCGGCCGTCGAGGCGGCCGGATCCGATCCACGGCGCCGGCTGCACGCGCTCACCGACGCGTACGTGCGGTTCGTCCGGGAGCGCCCGCACGTACACGACCTGGCCTACGGGCCCACGGTCGACAAGGCCGATCACCCGCGCCTGCAACAGGCGGCCGCCGACTACTGGCGCCTGCTGCGTGGCACCGTGGCGGCCTGCCAGCCCGAGGGTGTCGAGGAGGCCGAGGTGCTGCGGCGGTGCGCCGCCACGTGGGGCACCGTCTACGGCATCGCCCGGCTGACCACACTGCACCAGATCCCCGCATCGGTTCCCGGCGACCGCGACGTCCTGTTGCACGAGGCCGTCGACGTGCTCCACCGGGGCTGGCAGGCCGGCGACCCGGGGACAGGATCCGCCTTCCCCATCGCCGCCGGGTCGGCAGTGACCCCGCCGGCCGGGCACCGTCGATAACCGACTTGTTCTATTTCAAATAGAACAATATGCTTGTCCCGTGCTCATCAGACTGGACCCGAACTCGCCGGACCCGTTGTTCGTGCAGCTGGCCGCGGCCGTGCGCGGCGCGGTCGCCCGGGGCGAGGTCCGGGCGGGCGAGCGCCTCCCCGGCGCGCGCGACCTGGCCGCATCGCTCGGCCTCAACGTCCACACCGTCCTGCGGGGATACCAGCAACTGCGCAACGAAGGCCTGGTGGAGCTGCGCCGCGGGCGCGGCGCGGTCGTCACCGATCGCGCCGAAACCGGTCATGCCGCTTTACATTCCGCCGTCGCTCAGGTCGTCGCGCACGCCAAGCGCGTCGGCCTGAGCGCCGACGACCTCGTCGACCTGATCCGAACGGAGTTCACATGACAGACGATCCCGGCACCGTCCGGCGTCCCACCGGCCGCATCCTCCTCGGCTCCACGGCCGCCCCCCTGGCCGTCGCCGCTGCGGGCGCACTCGTGCTCCGGAGCTGGCATGCGCAGCTACCGGATCCGATCGCAACACATTGGAACCTCGACGGCACCGCAGACGGATTCGCCGGCCTCCCAGCAACGATCGCACTCTTGCTGGCGTTCGGCGTCCTGTTCGCCGCCCTCGGTTTCGGTCTCGCCCGGGCCGCCGACACCGACCCCGCCCTCACCCGCGCGGTCGCCGCCACCGTCACGGGGACGGTCGCTTTCGTGACCGCCCTGACCGTGCTGGCGACCGGCTCTCAGCGGGGACTCGCGGACGCCGCCGCCGCCTCGCCGCCGGGAACGGCTCTCCTCGCAGCACTCGGCATCGGCGTCGCCCTCGGGGCCGGCGCCGCCGCGGCGGTGCCCCGGTGGTCGCGCGGACCTGCCGCTGCCCCGGCCGCCGATGCCCCGCGAATCCCCCTCGGCGCAGACGAACTCGTCGTGTGGACCCGATCGGTGGCCACCGGCAACGTCACGACGATCGTGCTCGTCGCGGCGGTCGGTATCGTCGCCGCCCTCGGCGTGCTCACAGGCCTGTGGATCCTGCTGGGCCTGGCCGTGCTGCTCGCCGTGCTGGTCGCGCTGACCTGCTCGATCCGCGTCACCGTCGACGTCCGCGGGGTGACTGTCGCGGGCCTGTTCGGGTGGCCGCACCTGCACACCCCGCTCGGCACCATCGCCTCCGCCTCCGTCACCGATGTGGCACCGCTGAGGCACTTCGGTGGCTACGGATACCGCATGGCGGTACTGGGCCCGCTGCGCGGTGCCCGAGGGTTCGTCCTGCGCGGCGGCCCCGCTCTGGTGCTGCACCGGCGCGACGGCGCGCGCACCCTGGTCGTGGTCGACGACGCCGCGACCGCCGCCGGGCTCGTCAACCGTCTCGTCGAACGGACGGGCGACGCGAGGACCGACCCGGCCCGCTGAACGTCGGCAGGTGCAGGATGCCCGGGCGGGCCTGGAGAACCCCGGCGAGCGAACCGGGTTCGACGACGACCGGTCCGGCCGCGGTGCGGCGCTCCCCGCCGCCCCCGGCGTGCCTGCGGGTCACCAGGCCAGTCCGAGATCGACGGCGGCCAGGCCGGCCCGCGTGCGGTTGTCCACGCCGAGCTTGGCGTAGACGCGCTCGACGTGGTTGCGGGCCGTCTTTTCCGCGATGCACAGCTCGTCGGCGATCTGCCGGTTGGACCGGCCCCGGGCGACGAGCCGCAGCACCTCCACCTCGCGGGCGGTCAGCCCGGCCGGCCAGGGCGCGCGCCGCACCCGCCGGTGCCCGGCCGCCGTCAGCACCGCCTCGACCGCCTCGGCGTCGAGGCGGCCGCGGCGGGCCTCCTGCCGCAGGCGGTCCGCCGCGTGTTCGGGGGTGAGCGCACCGCGATGCGGCCGGGGTTCCCCGAAGCGCTGGTACGACTCCGCGGCGGCGAGAAGGCGATCGGCGACACTCAGGTCGCGGCCGTGCACGCCGTTGGGATATCCGGAGCCGTCGAGGCGTTCGCGGTGCGTCGTCGCGACGGCGACGACGTCCGTCATGCCGGTGACGCGGCTGAGGATCCGCCCGGTCAGGTAGGGGTACAGCCGGACCCGCTCCCATTCGGCGGCGGTGAGCGGACCGGGCTTCTCCCAGATCCGGTTGGACACCCCCATCCGGCCGAGACCGTGCACGAGCCCGGCCCGGTAGAGCACCTCGACGTCCGTCGCCGGCAGGCCGCGCAGGCGGCCCGCGGCCGCGGTCAGGTCGGCCACCGCCCGCGAATGCCCGAGGAGGCAGGGAACTTTGAGGTCGACGAAGTCCGCCATCGCACGCAGCAGCGCGTCGAGTTCGTCACCGGCGAGGACGCGCGCGCGGTCAGGGGCCCGATCCAGCGCCGCCCCCCACGCGTCCTGCTCGAGCAGGCCGTCGGTGAGCTCGCCCGCTGCCTCCTGGAACGCCCGCGCCACCCGCGGACAGAACTGGGTCCCGCTGCGCGCCCGCGCGACCTCGACGGCCCGCCCCGGTCCGCCGGCCCGCAGATGGACCTCGGAGACCTCCGCAAGGTGCACGATGTGCATCTCGAGCGGGATGTCGTCGCCGCGGACACCCGCGGGCAGCCCGGCGCCGTCCCACCGTTCGAACGCGTAGGCCAGGGCCGCACCGACCTGGCGGTCGAGCCCCACCCGGTCGGACAGCGTCCCCGCCGAGGCGCAGTGCGAACCGATCAGTTCGGCCATGCGGCGGCGGGCGGTCAGCAGGAACGCGGCGACCTGGACCATGCGACGCGGGCCGTCGAGCCCGCGCCCGACGTGGCTCGTCAGCATCCGCAGGAACGGCAGCCCCGTCATGTCGACCCGGTAGGTGTCGGCGCGGAGGGCGATGTCGTCGCCGAACAGCTGCGCCAACTCGTGCGAGTCCGCGTGGCATCCGATCCAGGCGACGAGGTTCGTGTAGTAGACGACGGCCTGCTGCTGTGCGTCCAGGCCCATGCGCTCGGCGATCCGGCCGGCCAGCACGGCGGACCGCAGCATGTGCTCCATCGGCTGCCCCAGGCCCAGATCGATCGCCAGGGACAGCGCTGCGAGCAGCTCGGCGCGCCGCGGCCCGTCCCGCGGGCCCGGAGACGACTCGCTCCTGCGCTGCACGGCCCCATTGTCCTCCGCTGCCGGAGCCGGGGCGCCCCTCCGGCGGATGCCGAAGATGAGGCATCGGCCCCATGCTTCCGGACACGACGCGGCGCACGATCGGAAGGACCGAATTCGTATGCCGAGGAGGACGACATGAAGACCACACCGCAGGCAGCCGCCGAGGAGCCCCGCGCCCTGCCCCGGGTCGCCGGCGAGCGGTTCACCGGGTACGCGGTGATCGGTGCGCCGTTCGCCAGCGGGCACTGTCTGGCGCTGCGCCGGTTCACCGCCGGGTCGGTGGGCCCCGCCTTCACCGCGGTCTGGCACCGCGACCCGCACGGCCGCTGGACCGTCTACAGCGATGTGGCGCCGGAGCACGGATGCGCGCGCTACCTCGGCGTCGCCCTCACCCGGACGGTGCGCACCGACGTCGCCGCCGAGTGGACCGACCCGTCCCGGTTGCACATCACGGCGGGTGACGACGTCGTCTGGGACGTACGGGTGGCTTCGTCGCCGGCCACCGTCGTGGCAACCGTGGCCGGCCGGCTGCTGCCGGACGGGGCGCGGCACAACCCCGCGGTCCTGGCCGCCGTGGCGCGCGTCGCCGGCCCGGTCCTGGGCGCCGGCCGGATCCGGCTCACCGGCGACGTGCCGAACGGACAGTGGTTCCGCGCCGCACCGCGCCGGTTGTGGTCCGCCCACACCCTCGCCGCGACGGTGGGCGGAGTCGACCTCGGCGCCGACGGGCCGCTGCCCGAACAGGAGCGGCTCGGCGATTTCCGGATTCCCCAGCGCGCCCTGTTCGCGACCGTCGATGCCTGGTTCGAGCCGTTCGATCCGCGGCGGCACGCGCCGGCGTGCCCGGGCGGTGCGCTCACCCGCTGACCGGCGCCGGCACTTGCGCGTGCGATGATCTTGTGGACCATCGAGGGGGTGCCATTGTCTGAAAGCATCGTGCCGGTGACGGGTAGACGAACCACGAGGGGGGCGTCCGAGGACCCCGTGTACGTTCCGCTGCGCAGTATCTCCGCGGCGGCGACGACGCTGCAGGAGGCGGTGGCGCGGCAGAACGCCACGGACTACTACGAGGTCCGCGCGGCGATGGATGCGGAGTACTACTGGCGCGCCGTGGTGCAGACCTTTCAGATCGCCGACGAGTCGTTCCTGCACGCCACGCGCGGCACCCAGGACGGTGCCGACATCTCGGCCCACGTCATGGCCCGCGCCGCGGCCTGGGTGGCGAAGACGGAACTGGCGGTGGAGGGCTCCCGGATGTACGGGGCGCTGGTCGCATTCACCCAGGGTGTGGGCGACGGGTACGCGGCGGTGGAGTCGTGGGCCGACACCACCAAGCGCGCGAGCCGATAGGCCGCTGCGCGGCCGGTGCGTCCTTCGGGTTGCTCCTGCCGCCCGAAGGACGCACCGGGCTACAGCCCCACCGCCGCCCGCTCCCCCTCGACGATCGCGGCGTGCGCCCGCCGGGGCGTGACCGCGTCGCCGATCCGCACGACGTGGAAGGCACTGTCGCGCAGCGCTACCCAAAGCTCGTCCACGGGGTCCTGATGGGTGGCCACGACCACCGCGTCCACCGTGCGGGTGTGCGCGACGGCGGTCGGGTGGTGCCACAGCGCGACGTCGAGCCTGCCGCCGGTCTCGGTGACGGCGGTGACGAGCGTGTCGGTGAGCTGCCCGATGCCCTCGGCGTGCGCCCTGCGGGTCCAGCCCTCCATGTCGAGGGTCAGGCCGAGGTCCTGTCCGACGATCATCCCGGCCGTGCAGACCGTGACCGCGGCGCCGCGGCCGGCGAGGAGTGCGGCCACCGACGTCGCCTGGTGGAAGCCGAGGTCGTCGACGACGAGGACGTCGCCCCGCGGGGACACGCGGCCGTCGAGCACGTCGCGGACGTCGACGACGAGCGCGGTGTCGCCGGCCCAGTCCGGGCGCCGCGGGCGCGCCCCGGTGGCGACGACGACCGCGTCCGGTCGGTGCTCCCGCACGAAGGCGGCGTCGACGTGCACGCCCATACGCATCTCGACGCCCGCGCGGCGGCATTCGACCTCGAGGCTGTCCACCATGCCGGCGAGTTCGCCGCGGCCCGGAGCGGTGGCGGCCGTGCGGATCTGACCACCCAGGGCGGGTGTGCGCTCGCACAGGGTGACCCGGTGCCCGCGCTGCGCGGCGGTCGCGGCGGCGCGCAGGCCGGCCGGGCCGCCGCCGACGACCAGCACGCGCCGGCCGGGGACCACCGGATCGGGTAGCAGCTGCGCCTCGCGGCCGGCGCGGGGGTTCTCCACGCAACCGATCCACCGGCCGAGCCCTACCCGCCCGATGCACTCCTGGTTGCAGGCCAGGCACGGACGCACGGCCTCGTCGTCGCCGGCGAGGGCCTTGGCGGCGAAGTCGGGATCGGCGATCTGCCCACGGACGACGCCGACGAGGTCGCAGCGCCCCTCGGCGAGGGCCGCCTCGGCCTGGGCGGGGGTGGTGAAGCGTCCGACGCCGACGACCGGCAGCCGCACCCGCCGCCGGATCGCGTCGGGCACGAACAACGCGTAGCCGTGGGGCGTGGCCATGGACGCCTCGATCAGGTGCAGGGTCTCGGTGGCCACCCCGATCGAGGTGTTCAGGTAGTCGACGTGCCCGCTGTCTTCGATCATGGCGGCGACGGCGACGGCGTCGTCGAGGGTGATCCCGCCGTCGGTGCCGTCGTGCCCGCTGAGGCGGACCCCCACGACCAGGTCGGACCCGACCGCCGCGCGCAGCGACCCGACGACCTCGAGCAGGAACCGCGCCCGGTTCCCGAGGGGTCCGCCGTACCGGTCGGTGCGCAGGTTGGTGCCCGGGGACAGGAACTGCCGCACGATCGACGCCTGCGAGCACTGCAGTTCGACCCCGTCGAATCCGCCGGCACGGCAGTGCTCGGCGACGCGGGCGTACCCGTCGACGAGTTCACGGATCTCGTGCTCCTCGAGCGCCTTGGGCACCTCCCGGAACAGCGGGTCGGGCACGGCGCTGGGCGCCCACAGCGGCAGGCCGGTGTACATGCCGCAGCCCTGGGCGCCGTTGTGGTTGAGCTGGGCGAAGATTCGCCCGCCGCGGGCGTGCACGGCGTCGGTGATCCGCCGGTACCCGGGCACCACCGCGGGGTCGTACCCGCGGATCAGCTTCTCGTAGGGCCGGTCCGTCGGGTGCACGGTGTGCTCCTCCGAGACGATCAGCCCGGCTCCACCGCCGGCCCGCGCCGCGTAGTACGCGGCGTGCTGCGCGGTGGGCAGCCCGGCCTCGGCGAAGTTGGTCAGGTGCGCGGAGAACACCACCCGATTGCGCAGCGTGACCGGGCCGAGCCGCAGCGGGGCGGCCAGCCGTGGGTGCGGTCCGGCGGAGCAGGGTGCGCTCACACCTTCGAGTTCCCCTGGTCGAGGGCCATCTGGCTGCCGGTGACGGTCCGGGCGCGGTCGCTCGCGAGATACAGCACGGCCTCGGTGATGTCGTCGACGTCGGCGATCGGCTTCTCGGTGAGGATCGGGGCGAAGCTCGGCAGCCAGTGCGGGTACTTCTCGAACAGCGTCAGCGCGCCCCGGTCGGTGCCCATCGGAGTGTTCACGCCGTACGGGTGGATGGAGTTGACCCGGATGCGGTATTCGCCGAGTTCCTTGGCGGCGCTCTGGGTCAGGCCGACGAGGCCGAACTTCGCGGCGGCGTAGTTGGCCTGGCCGGGCATGGCCTTCAGCCCGGCGACGGAACTCACGACGATGATCGACCCTCCGTTGCCGGCCTCGATCATGGCGGGTGTGGCCGCCTTGAGGGTCTTGAAGACGCCGGTGAGGTTGATGTCGATCAGTTCCTCGAACTGCTCGTCGGGCATCTCCCAGAAGCGGTTCCAGTTGCAGATGCCCGCGTTGGCGACGACGACGTCGAGGCGGCCGAACTGGGCGACGCCTTCGTCGACGACGGACTTCAGGGCGGCGCTGTCGCGCACGTCGGCGATGCGCGCGTGGATCTTCGCACCCTCGGCCTCGACGAGCTGGACGGTCTCGTGGAAGTCGGCTTCGGTGACCGGCGCGTAGGAGTTGTACTCCGAGACGGGACCGGCGATGTCGACGCCGATGATCGACGCACCCTCCCGCGCGAACCGGATCGCGTGGTTGCGTCCCTGACCGCGCGCAATGCCGGTGATGAACACGACCTTGCCGTCGAACTCGCCCATTCGTCGATCCTCCCGATCCGTAGCAGTCTGCAACAGGTTACAGTTCGGATCCGAGCGTGTGCCCCTCCCGTACCGCCTGGTGGACACTTCGCGGCGCGAGGCAGTCGCCGATCCGCGCCAGCCCGGTCCGGTACAGGGTGTCCTCCGGCAGACCCGGGGCGCAGTCGACGAGCAGCGCGCCGGCGACGTCGGTGCGCCGCCCGGTCAGCCGGTGCTCGAGTTCGACCGCGTGTGCGCCGACTCGTCGCACCGTGACCCCGAGGTGCCGGGTGACCCCGGCCCGCTGCAGCCGGGTGTTCGCCGCGACCAGGTCGCCCGACGGCGCGAGCCGCGACCCGGCGATCGGGTCGGTCGTGGCGTACGAGACGGTATAGCCCTGGGCGGCAAGCTGTTCCGCGATACCCACCGCCACGGGACCGCCCACGGGATCCCACACCACGACCGGCCGCACGGGGATCGGGCCACCGGCCAGCAGGCCGGCCGCGGTGACGTAGTGGCCCTCCTCGGCCGGGTACTCGGGCGGCCGGTCCCGGCTGCCGGTGGCGAGCACGACGGCCTCCCCCGCGGCCACGGCGTCCTCGAGCTCGCCGGCGGTGACGGCACGGCGGGTATCGATCCGCACGCCGAGCGTGCGGCAGCGGGCCTCGAGCCAGTCGACGAGCGCGGAGAGCGTGTCGCGTCCCGTGCCCACCGCAGCGGTGCGCAGCATCCCGCCGACGCGTCCGGCGCGCTCGACGAGGCGGACCCGGTGACCGCGCTCGGCGAGGACCCGGGCGGCTTCGAGCCCGGCCGGTCCCCCACCGACGACGAGGACGTCCCGCGCGGTGGCGGCCGGAGGCTGCGGTGCGCGCGTCTCGTGCCCGGCCTCCGCGTTGCCGATGCAGCCGACCCGGGGATTGCGGAAATCGCGCACCAGGCAGGCCTGATTGCACCGCACGCACGGCCGGGGCGAGCGGCCCTCGCGCACGGCGGTGACGAGGTCCGGGTCGGCGATCTGCGCGCGGGTCATCTCGACGAGATCGCCCACCCCCTCGGCGAGGGCGCGCTGCGCGGCGGCGGGGTCGACGACGCTGCCCTGCAGGACGACGGGGACGGCGCCCGCCACCGCGTCGCGGACGGCGCGGCACAGTCCGGCGTTGAACCCGGCCGGCGTGTGCGCGTCGGGCCGGTACGCGCCGGGAGCGTAGAGGCCGCCTCGCACGACGGTGAGCAGATCCAGGTCCGGCGCGAGCTCGCGGGCGTGACCGGCGGCGTGCTCCGGGGTGATGCCGGCCCAGGGTGCCTCCTCGTCGCAGCTCAGGCGCAGCGCCAGGATCCGACCGGGACCGAGTTCGGCGCGCACGGCCGCGACCACCCGCCGCAACAGCAACGACCGGTCGGCGCCGTAGCGGTCGGTGCGCCGGTTGGTCAGGCCCGAGAGGAATTGGCGCAGCAGCGCGGTCGGCCCGGCGTCCAGTTCGATCCCGTCGGCATCGGCGGCGACCGCGACCGCGGCGGCGGCACGGAATCCCTCGATCAGCGCTTCGATCTCGTCGTCGCCGAGCTCCATGGGCAGTTCCCGGACCGCGGGGTCCGCCACCCGCGACGGGGCCCACAGCGGTGCCTGGGTCCACGCGCTCGAGCCCTGCAGCCCGGCGTGGCCGAGGCCGGCCAGCACCAGGGTGCCGTGCGGCCGGCACGCGGCGACGACGGCGGCCCATCCGGGGCCGCACTCCGCGGCCAGGGGTGCCCGCTCGTAGGGCTGGTCGTGCGGGTGCACGGAGGCGACCTCGGTCACGAGCACCCCCGCGCCACCGCGCGCGCGGCGCTCGTAGTACGCCACGTGTTCGGACGAAAAGGTCCTTCCCACACCGAGATTGGTTTCGTGCGGCCCGAAGATCACCCTGGTCGGCGCGTGGCGTCCGGCCAGGGTGATCGGTTCGGTGAGGGTGCCCATCGGCAGGTGGGACCGCTCAGATTCCGAGGTCGCGGCGGAAGCCCGGCGGGACGACGACGTCGTCGGGGGTCAGCTCGTGGATCGACGTCTTGCCGAGGCCGATGAGCGCGGACCCGATGCCGCCGGCGAAGATGTCGAGGACGTTCTCCACGCCCGCCTGCCCGTTCGCGGCCAGGCCCCACAGGTAGGCGCGGCCGATCATCACGGCCTTGGCGCCGAGGGCGAGGGCCTTGACGACGTCGCTGCCGCGGCGGATGCCGCCGTCGAGCAGTACCTCGATGTCCTTGCCGACCGCGTCGGCGATCGCCGGCAGCGCCCGGATCGGGGCCGGCGTGCCGTCGAGGTTGTTGCCGCCGTGGTTGGACACCGAGATCGCGGTGACGCCCGCGTCGACGGCGCGCTTGGCGTCGTCGACCCGCATGACGCCCTTGAGCATGAACGGCCCGTCGCCCCACTGTTCCCGCAGCCACGCCACGTCCTCCCAGGTGGGCAGCGGGGTGCCCATCCACTCGCCGTAGGCGCCGAAGAACGTCGGGGCACTGCCACCGGGCGGGGTCAGGTTCGGGGTGGTCAGGTCCGGCACCTTGCCGGTCTTCGCCCAGTCGAGCAGCCAGCTCGGCCGCAGGATGCCCTCGGGGGCGAACCGGAACATGGCCTTGAGGTCCATCTTCTCCGGGATGGCGGGGCTGCCCCAGTCGCGGCCGCTGGAGAACGACCAGTCCAGGGTCATGATCAGGCCCTTCGCGCCGGCGGCGCGGGCCCGCTCCATCCGCTGGACCAGCACCTCGCGGCTGCCCACCCAGTACATCTGGAAGAAGGTCTTGTCGTTGGCCGCGGCGACCTCCTCGATGGACTTGCTCGCGAACGAGCTCAGCCCCATCGCGGTACCGCGGGCCGCGGCGGCACGGGCGACGGCGACCTCACCGTCCGGGTGCACCGCCTGCACGCCGGTCGGGGAGATCAGCACCGGCAGGGCGATGTCCTGCCCCATCACGTGGGTGCCCATCTCCCGCTTGTCGGACAACCCCGCCACGTGCGGGGCGAAGCCGAGCTCGCCGAATGCCGTCAGGTTGTCCTCGACGGTGATGCCCTTCTCCGAGCCGGCCACGAGGGCGCCGTAGACGGACCTGGGGAGCTTCTTCTTCGCCCGTTGCTGCGCGACCGCAACGGTTTCGAACCATTCCTTGGACATGGATCTGCCTCTCCTACTTGCACGAACGGGGCCGGCTAGTGCATTCCGGCGAGCGGGTTTTCGTCGCAGACCCGCGACGGCGGGCGCACCATCAGCTGCAACGGGACGGGCGCGCGCGGGGTGCGGCGCTCACCGGTGCGCGAGTGGTCGACGCTGGACTTGGGCACGGTGCGGTCGGCGCTGAGCGCGGATTCGCCGTAGCCCTGGACGCATTCGGGATCCGGCCCGTCCATCGGCAGACCGGTGAAGAACTTCGCGGCCATGCAGCCGCCGCGGCACGAATCGTAGAAGGTGCACTTGCTGCAGGCCCCGCCGGTCTGCGGCGACCGGAGTTCGGTGAACAGCTCGGAGTGCTGCCACACCTGCTGGAAACCGCCGTCGGACAGGATGTTCCCGGCGAGGAACTTGTCGTGGATGGCGAAGGGGCAGGCGTACACGTCGCCCACCGGGTCGATCAGGCACACCACCCGGCCCGCGCCGCACAGATTCAGCCCCGGCAGCGCACCGGCGCCGTCGCTGCCACCGAAGGCGGACAGGTGGAAGAACGAATCGCCGGTCAGGACACCCTCGCCGTGTGCGACGAGCCAGTTGTAGAGCTGCCGCTGCTGCTCGTGGGTGGGGTGCAGGTCGTCCCACACGTCGACGGCACGGCCGGAGGGACGCAGGCGGGTGATGCGCAACGTCGCGCCGTACTCGTCGGCCAGGGCCTTGAACTCGTCGAGCTGGTCGACGTTGTGCCGGGTGACGACGACGGAGATCTTCGCGTCGCGGAACCCGGCCTCGGCGAGGTTCTCGAGGGCACGCACGGCCATCGCGAACGAGCCGGGGCCGCGTACGGCGTCGTTGACCTCGGCGGTGGCGCCGTCGAGGGAGATCTGCACGTCGACGTAGTCGGAGGCAGCGAGCCGCGCGGCGACCTTCTTGTCGATCTTGACGCCGTTGGTGGAGAACTTCACGCCCACCTGGTGCTCGGTGGCGTAGTCGACCAGCTCCCAGAAGTCCGAGCGCACGGTCGGCTCACCGCCGCCGATGTTGACGTAGAACACCTGCATGCGCTGCAGTTCGTCGATGATCGCCTTGCACTGTTCGGTGGTCAGCTCGCGCGGGTCACGCCGGCCGGACGAGGACAGACAGTGCACGCACGACAGATTGCAGGCGTAGGTCAGCTCCCAGGTCAGGCAGATCGGGGCGTCGAGACCCTTCTCGAACTGGTCGACCAGGCGGCCGACCTTGGGCGGGCCGGAAGCTTCTCGTACTGCGGCGGATTCGAGCACAGAGGTCATGGGCTGCGTCCTCGTCGGTGGGGCGGGCG
>NZ_JAALEH010000034.1:0-58324 GCF_011058195.1 Rhodococcus sp. 14C212
GGCCCGGTGCGTCCCGGCACGACCGCCCCCCGTGCGGTCACCGCGCCCGCGCCGACGGCGCAGCCGCCGACGAGGCCGGCCACGGCCCGCACCACCCCGGCGAAGCCGCGAGGGAAGACCCCGACCGCGGCGACGAGCTAGGTCGGCCGGTGGTGTCAGTCGTCGACCACGACCACCACGCCGGCGCGCATCAACACGGCGTACAGCTCGCACAACGGGGGAGTGAGCAGCCGGACCACGGCGCCGACCACCGCATCCGGGCCCACGGCGGCCATCGGGTTCGACATGCCCCCGACGGTAGGGACGTCAGGTGAACCGGAGTTGACGAGCGAGGAAAGAATGGCCGACGAACAGTCCTTCTGGGAATCCCACCGAACGATGGCACGGCTCGCCCGCGACGCCGAACGCTTCGCCGTGCACCTGCCCCTCGTCGGCCGAGTCGGGATTCCGCGGCCCGACCAGCTCGCCTATTTCGCCGGGCTGGCGGCGCTGGTGGCGCTGGACCTGATCGAGTGGCCGGTGGCGGTGGCCATCGCCGCGGGTCAGGTGGTGGTCACCGAGCACAACCACCGCGGCGCCGCGGCCGCGACACACCGTCCCGGGACGACGACCGACGCGGGCACGGCGACGACGGTGTCCGCGGAGGCGGCGACCTGACTCGTCACGGGGTGCACACGAGCGTGAATCCCGCGCCGAGGCCGCCTTGGGCGTCCAGGTCCTCGACGATCCGGTCGGCCCGCTGGTAGACCGCGAAGCGCACGTCGTTCGGCCGGTACCCCACAGTGAGGCCGAGCCACTCGTCGGTGCCGGTGCGGACCAGCGGACCGCCGGAGTCGCCCTGCCTCATCACGAGCCACGAGTTGACCGAGTTCGGGTTCACCAGCACGTCGCGGGTGCCGGCGCCGTCCAGCGCGTCGACGAGCGGGGCGGGCCCGCACACGATCCCGGTCGTGTACCCGGCCGCGCAGTGCCTGCCGATGTCCTGGTCGCCGTCCGGCAGCGAGCCGATCGACTCGAGCACCACGACCTCGCCGTCGGCGTCCGGCGCCGAGGTGTTCGAGCCGCGCACCGTCGTCTCGGCGAGCAGGATCACCGCGTAGTCCGGCGCCGCGTCGGTCGGCATTCCGAGCGGGTCCACCGAACCCGGGCTGTGGATCGCCGTCTCGGTGCCGATCGGGCCCCGGGCCTGTTCGCCGACCTTCCACACCGCACTGGAGCCGGTCTGTCGGCAGTGCCCGGCGGTGATGGCCACGAGCCGGTCCTCACGGTCGTAACCGATCGCGGCGACCGAGCACCAACCCGGCGCGGGATCGGCGGCGGTGAAGGTGATGCCGTCGCCCGGGCGCAGCACGATCCGGTCGTCCGGCACGTGCGCGGCGGCATCCGGAACCGGGGCGAGCATCACAGCCGCACAGGCCGCCACGAGGGGAAGGGCGCGTCCCATGCCTTCTCCAATCTCGATCCGTGTTCCGCAGGGACCGGGAACGGTCGGGGCTGGTCCCGACCCGGAACACCGGCCGGCGCAACCGAAATCGGCACCCTATCAGCGTTCCCGGACGTCGGCTCGGCGCACCGGTCGAGATGGCGACGGGGTGGGGGCCCGCGGGTCGCTCGGGGCGCCGCTCCGATGAGGCGGCGCACTGTGGGTGCCCCCGGTCAGACTCGAACTGACACTGTACGGGTTTTGAATCCGTTTCCTCTGCCAATTGGGATACGGGGGCGTCGTGCGGAGACCACTGTAGAAGATCGGTAACTGCCGTCGACCACCGGTACCCTTCTAACGTTCCACCCCCTCCGCGGGGGCCGCCCGAGCAACAGGAGATGGCCGACGATGACAGCCGCCCCGCACGAGAATCCCGCTCAGCCGCGGCGCGTCGTAGTGGCCGAGGACGAGGCGCTGATCAGGCTCGATCTGGTGGAGATGCTGCGCGAGGAAGGCTACGAGGTCGTCGGTGAGGCCGGCGACGGGCAGCGGGCGGTCGAACTGGCGGAGGAGCTGAAGCCCGACCTGGTCATCATGGACGTGAAGATGCCCCGGCGCGACGGCATCGACGCCGCCTCGGAGATCGCCGCCCGCCGCATCGCACCTGTGGTCATCCTCACGGCGTTCAGTCAGCGCGAACTCGTCGAACGTGCCCGGGACGCCGGCGCCATGGCATATCTCGTCAAGCCGTTCTCCAAGTCCGATCTCGTTCCGGCCATCGAAGTGGCGGCGAGCCGGTTCGCGGAGATCCGTGAACTCGAGCGCGAGGTGGCGGGGCTGGCCGAGCGGTTCGAGACCCGCAAGCTCGTCGACCGCGCCAAGGGCCTGCTCATGGACAAGCATGCGATGACGGAGCCGGAGGCGTTCCGCTGGATTCAGCGGGCGGCAATGGATCGGCGCACCACGATGAAGCACGTCGCCGAGGTGGTCATCGAGACGCTGGGCGGTGCCGCGGCGGGATGACAGATCTCCCCGTCACACCGGCGTAAATTCTTCGATAACGGTCGTGTCACAAGGATTTCGCCCGGGTTCACGGAAGGCGCGGGGCGGATAGGTTTCTGGCCACGTACCGGTGACGCATCCGGGACGGTGTGCATGCCGATCGAAGGAGAGTTGGATGGCCAGACGGACCTTCGTCCGCGCCGCTGCGGTGTTCGGAGCAGCGTCTCTCGCCCTCGCGGGTTGTAGCTCGGACAGCGACGATTCCGCCGCGGCCGGTTCCGGTGACAGCGCGGCGTCCGCGACGACCGTGACCACCGACTGCGAACCCGCGCAGGCGACCGCCGGGGCCACGCCGGTGACGACCCCGCTGAAGATCGGTACCCTGCTTCCCGAGACGGGCAGCCTCGCCTTCCTCGGGCCCCCGGAGGTGGCGGCGGTGCGGCTCGCGGTGGACGACGTGAACGCCGCCGGCGGCGTGTTGAGCCAGCCGGTGGAGCTGATCACCGGCGACTCGGGCGACACCACGACCGACACCGCGAACTCCACGGTGGATCGGGAGCTCGCGGCCGGAACGCAGGTGATCGTGGGCGCGGCCTCGTCGTCGGTGTCGCTGAAGGTGATCGACAAGATCGCCAGCGCCGGGGTGGTGATGTTCTCGCCGGCGAACACCTCCGACCAGTTCGTGTGCTACCCCGACAAGGGGCTGTACTTCCGCACCGCCCCCACCGACGTGCTGCAGGCGCAGGCCCTGGCGCAGCTGATCTCGGACGACGGTGCCCAGCGGGTGTCGATCATCGCGCTCAACGACCCGTACGGCACCGGCCTGGCCACCAACACCCAGAACAACCTCGTCGAGGCTGGTGTGCCGGAGGACCAGGTCCAGAAGATCATCTACGACCCCAATGCGCAGTCCTTCAACGCCGAGGTCGACCAGATCAACAACTTCGGCCCCGACGCCGTGGCGATCATCGGGTTCGAGGAGTCCGCGAAGATCCTCACCCGCATGCACGAGGTGGGTATCGGGCCGTCCGACGGCATGCTCGTCTACGGCGTGGACGGAAACATGGGCAACGCCCTCGGTGAGGCCGTCGCGCCCGGGCTGGTCGACACGATGCGCGGCACCACTCCGCTCACGGACGTCGGGCCGGAGTTCCAGAATCGGCTCGAGGCGATCGATCCCGCGCTGATCGACTTCAACTATGCCGGCGAGTCCTACGACGCCGTGGTGATCTCGGCGCTCGCTGCGGAACAGGCCGGCTCCACCGCCGGGGTGGACATCGCCGCGAACATCAACAGCGTCACCAAGGACGGCACGACGTGCACCAGCTACCAGCAGTGCGTGGATCTGCTGCGCGGGGGCGAGGACATCGACTACGACGGTGTCACCGGCCGGCTCAACTTCACCGACGCCGGCGAGCCCGGCATCGGGTCCTACGGGCACCTGGTGTTCGGGCCGGACAACAAGCTCACCACCGAGGACTACATCGTGGTCGGTGAGTAGCGGCGACCCAGCGGACGGGGCCGGGAACCGGGATCGGTTCCCGGCCCCGTCCGTCGTCCGGGCCCGTCAGCTGCGCTTCTTCTCCTGGCTGCCGGCGAGTGTCCCGAGGTAGAGCTCGACGACCTTCGGGTCGTGCATGAGGTTCGGCCCGGTGTCGGTGTAGGCGTTGCGGCCCTGGTCGAGCACATAGCCGCGGTTGCAGATCTGCAGGCATCGTCGCGCGTTCTGCTCGACCATGATGATCGACACCCCCGCGGCGTTGATCTTCTTGCAGCGGATGAACACCTCGTCCTGGAACATCGGCGACAGGCCCGCCGACGGCTCGTCGAGCAGCAGCACGGACGGATCCATCATCAGCGCCCGGCCCATCGCCACCATCTGCCGCTCACCGCCGGACAGGGCACCGGCCTTGACCTTGCGGCGCTCACCGAGAAGCGGGAACAGCTCCGCGACGAACGTGAAACGCTCCTCGAACTGTTTGGGCCGCAAGTAGATTCCCATCTCGAGGTTCTCCTCGATGGTCAGCGAGGGGAACACGTTACGGGTCTGCGGCACGTAGCCGAGACCCTTGCGCACCAGTACGTGCGCGGGCGCGGCGGTGATGTCGTCGCCACGCAGCGTCACCGTGCCGCGACGCACCGGGATCAACCCGAACAGCGCCTTGAGCAGGGTCGACTTGCCGGCGCCGTTGGGCCCGATGATGCCGACGATCTCGCCGTCGCGGAGGAAGAAGTTGCAGCCGCGCAGGATGTCGACACCGGGGAAGTACCCGGCGACGATGTCGTCGGCGCGCACCAGCGCCCCCTCGGCGAGACGGGCGTGCTCCTCGGGAGTGGCCGCGCGCTCGGCCGCGGTCATCTGCGCCGGGCTGGGGGAGGGCGTCTCGCTCACGGCTTCTCCTGCGTCGGAGGCTCGGTACCGGTCTCGGGTTGCCCGGTCGCGCCGGGCATGTCGGCGAGGGCGGTGGCGCTCGGCTCGGACAGGTCGCCGCCGGTCTCGAGGGTGTGGGCCTCGGCCTCCTCGATCGCCACGGCGAGCGCGGCCGTGGCGCCGACGGGGTTGCCCTCGTCGTCGAACTCGAGCGCCTGGTCGTGGTGGCTGCCCAGGTAGGCGTCGACGACGGCGGGACTCGAGGACAGCTGGTCCGGCGGGGCCTCGGCGATCACCGACCCCTGGGCCATCACCACCACCCAATCGGAGATGTCGCGGATGACGTCCATGTCGTGTTCGACGAACACGACGGTCATCCCGTCGTCGCGCAGGGCCTTGATGTGGCCGAGGAGGCTCTGCGTCAGCGCGGGATTGACCCCGGCCATCGGCTCGTCGAGCATCACCACCGTCGGCTCGGTCATCAGGGCCCGCGCCATCTCGAGGAGCTTGCGCTGCCCGCCGGACAGGGAGCCGGCCAGGTCGTCGGCCTTCGCGTCCAGAGCGAACCGCGCCAGCAGGTCGCGGGCCCGCTCGGTGACGGCGCGTTCCTGCCGGTGCCACGTCCACGGCAGCAGTGCACCGAGTATCCGTTCCCCGTGCTGGCCCGTCGCGCCGAGCCGCACGTTGTCGAGCACCGTCATCTTCGACAGCGCCTTGGTCAGCTGGAACGTCCGCACGATCCCGCGGCGCGCCAGCTGGTGCGGGTGCAGGCGGCCGAGCGAGGTCCCGTCCATGCTCCAGGTCCCCGTGTCGGGGCGGTCGAAGCCGGTGAGCAGGTTGAACAGCGTGGTCTTGCCGGCGCCGTTCGGCCCGATCAGCCCGGTGATGCACCCTCGCTGAATCTCGAGGTGCGCCACGTCGACGGCCTTGAGGCCGCCGAAGGTGCGGGAGAGCCCGTCCACCACGAGGATCGGGTCCGGTTTGGCCGCGCCGGGCTCGCGGGGCACGGAGTCGAACAGCGCGGAGCGCTGCGCCGCGGAGAGGGGCGCGTCAGGCATCGAGCTGCACCTCCCGCTTGTTGCCGAGGATTCCCTGGGGCCGGAACACCATCATGACTGCGATGAGCACACCGAGGAGGATGTAGCGCATCGCCCCGACCTGCTGCTCGGACAGGGCCAGCAGCGGGTCCGGGCCCGAGATGGACTGGCGCAGCAGGGCATCGGGAACGGTGAGCAGGAACCAGAACAGCATCGCGCCGAGCACGGGACCGAACACGGTGGCGGCGCCACCGAGGATCAGGGCGCCGAAGGCGAAGAACGTCTGCGCGGTGGAGTAGAAGTCGGGGTTGATCGACTTGGTCTGCAGTGCATTGAAGATGCCGCCGAGCCCGCCGATCATGCCGCCGAGCACCAGCGCCTGCATCTTGTACACGAAGACGTTCTTGCCGAGCGATCGGGCGGCGTCCTCGTCCTCGCGGACGGCCTTGAGGACCCGGCCCCACGGGCTGTGGCTGAGCAGGTACACCAGCCCGCACAGCGCCAGCACCAGGGTCCAGCCCACGACCATCGCCCACAGGTCGTCGCCGTAGAACCGCATCCCGAGCAGCGAGTACTGGCGCCCGGAGTCGAACGGGCTGAGCTGCGTGAACGGCCCGGCGAACCCGAACAGGCCGTTGGTCGAACCGGTCACCGGATCCGAGGCGGTGGACCGGAACACCAGCCGCAGGATCTCGGAGGCGGCGATGGTGACGATGGCGAGGTAGTCGGCCCGCAGCCGCAGCGTGGGGATGCCCAGCACCACGGCCAGCAGGGCCGAGGCGGCCAGCCCCACGAGGATGCCGAGCCACAGCGGCTGGTCGTAGGTGACGGTCATGATCCCGACGCCGTACCCGCCGAGCAGGGCGAACCCGATCTGACCGAAGTTGAGCAGTCCGGCGTACCCGAAGTGCAGGTTCAGCCCGATGGCCAGCAGCGCGTAGAAGATCGCCGACGGCCCGATCAACTGGGCGAAGGAAACCTGGAGAACGGCAGCGATGTCCACGGCGGTCACCCGACCCTTGCCCGGCTGCCGAGGATGCCCTGGGGCCGGACGACGAGGATGAGGATCAGCACGAGCAGGCCGCCGATGTACTTCAGGTCGGGGTTGATGACCAGCGTCGACAACTGCACCAGCAGGCCCACGATGACACAGCCGAGCAACGCCCCGTACGCGGTGCCGAGGCCGCCGAGGGTGATCCCGGCGAACATCAGCAGCAGCAGCTTGAAGCCCATCTCCCACTGCACGCGGCCCCCGAGCTCGGACAGGCCGAAGAGCACGCCGCCCAGGGCGGCCAGCCCACCGCCGAGGGCCCACACGAACCGGACGACGCGTTCGACGTCGATGCCGGAGGCGGCCGCCAGATCCCGGTTGTCGGCCACCGCCCGCATGGCCTTGCCGATGCGGGTGCGCTGGATGAGCAGGGCCACCCCGACCAGCACGACGAGGCTGACCACGATGCAGGCCAGGTTCACCGGGGTGATCGCGATCGGACCCCATTCCAGCTGGCGCTGGCCCTGATAGTCGGCGAACGCCTCGGCCCGGTCGGAGAACAGCGCGAGGATCAGGTAGCGCAGCGAGATCGCCAGGCCGATGGACACGACCAGCTGGGCGATGAGGCCGGTGCGCCGGCGCCGCAGGGGCGCCCAGATCAGCCCGTTGTTGAGCAGGCCGATGACGATGCCGACCACGATCGCCAGCAGCGTCGCGGGGATCAACTGGATGCCCAGGCTGACGTTGAAGATCCACGCGGCCACCGCGCCGAGGGTCACGAGCTCGCCGTGCGCGAAGTTCGTCAGGCCCGTGGTCCCGAAGATCAGGCTCAGCCCGACCCCGGCGATCGCGATCACGAGGCCGAACCGTAATCCGTCGACGACGGTGCGGATCAGGGTTTCCCACCCCGAGGTGGCGAACCCGGACCGCGACTCGCCGAACGAGAAGATGACCGTGTTCGCCCGGCCGGCGGCGACGTCGCGCTGCACGGTGGCCTGCACGCTCACCCCCTCGGGAAGGGACTGCTCGTCCACCTCGAACGTGTAGGTGCCGGGGGAAACGGTCATCTGCCAGCGGCCGTCGGGCGCCGAGGTCGCCCGGGCGACCTCGGCGCCCGCGGCGTCGCGGGCCCGGACCGTGACCCCGCCGAGACGCTCCCCGGCGTTGTTGAGACTGCCGCTGACCCGCACCCCCGCGCTCGGCTGGGGAGCAGTGGTGGCCGGCGCCGGGGGTGGCGTGGGTTCCTGCGCCGCGGCGGCTCCGGCTCCGACACCGGCGAGCGCGAGTGCGACGAGCAGGAGCAGGAGCGTCGGGGCGAGCCGAGGTATCGGTGCGAGCCGAGGTATCGGCGGTCGCCCCCGGAGCGGCACGGATGGGGCCACGCAGGTCCTCCGGATCACGTCGGGGTCGTCGAGCGCGGCGCCGGGGGATCGGCGTCGTGGAACCGGACTTTAGCGGCTGCAATCGCTTTCCACGGGGCTCTGCGATTTCCGCCGCGTATCTGTTCCGTTTCGTTCCGCTGGGGCACGGATCCCGGCATGCGGATCCTCGGGAACCAGGGCGCGGCTCCGGGTGGTCGCGCGTCGCGCCTGCCGCGTCGAGCGGAGCATTCCCTGGACTCGCAGAGGTGCGGTGCGTATCCGGTTCGTTCACCGGGGCGAGGGCCCTCAGGGCAGGACGCGCGCGACTGTGGCCCCACCGGGGGTGTACGGGGTGAGTGCCCGGGAGCCGAACATCGGTGAGCGGGGTTCGACCGCGGATTTCGACATGGCCGTGCGCGCCCGGGTCGCGGCCGTCGCCGCCGACATCGACGAGAACCGGGCAGCGATCACGCAGGGGATCATGGCGCGCCTCGCCTCCAGGATCGAGACGCTGAGAGGGGACCCCGGTCTCGGTCGGATGCTGACCGCCGTGGTCGAGGCCGGCGTCGGCGTGGCCGTGCAGATGCTCGAGCACGACATCGCGGCCGATCAACTGCCGGCGACTCCCCTCAGCGTGGAGTACGCCAGGATGCTGGCCCAGCGCGACGTTCCGATCACTGCATTGGTGGCAGGCTCGAACCTGATCGACGACGTCGTGCTGCAGTGGTGTCTCGAGCGGCTGGAAGGGTCCGATGCGGGCGCCTCGATCGTCGCGCGGACCGCGCTGGTGATCATGGCAAAGCTGTCCGCCCGCTCCGATCGGGTGTTTCAGGAGGTGCTCGAGGCCTACGAAGCCGAGCGCGAGACGTGGCTGTTCAATCGCAGTGCTGCGGGTTCGGCGCGGATCGGGGACCTTCTGGCCGGACGCCCGTGCGATCCGGCCGTTGCGGAGGGCACCCTCGGTTACCGGCTCGACCATCATCACCTGGGCCTGGTCTTCTGGATCGACGACGTTCCCACGGACGATGATCCCCGCTACCTCGAGCGTTATCCGGCCGCAGCCCGTCCGGCTCGATGGTGCGCCCACGCGCGGTGCATCAGCCGGTCGAGGGCGCCGGCGACGACCTCGGGGAACTCGAGCTGGACCAGGTGCCCGGCCCCGCGGACCCGCTTGAGCTCGACATCCGGCAGTGCCCCCGCGAGCTCCTCGGAGCCGGAGAACGGGATGATCATGTCGGCGTCCCCGCACAGCACCAGGGCGGGCACCTGTCCGAGCACCGGCAGCGCCGCGGACTCGTCGTGCAGTTCGAGGGTGCGCAGGAAGTTCACGATGGTCAGCACCGAGGTCTCCGCCAGCATCCGGTCGGAGAATTCCACCAGCTTCGGGCTGACCACCGTCCCGTAGGACGCGGCGCGCAGGATCGGCGCGATGATCGCCTTGGCGGCCCCACGGGCGTACTGCACCACGCCCGGCGCGGTGCGGGCCAGGTGCCGGAACGCGTCGAGCACCGGGTTCTCGAGGTTGCGGCCGATGCCGGTCTTCGTCAGCCCGGCCGCGGTGGTGGCGAGCAATCCGACCCCGACGATGCGTTCGTCGAACAGCTCCGGGCGCTGAGCGGCCAGGGCGATGGTCGTCATCCCGCCCATCGAGTGCCCGACCACGACCACCGGGCCGGTGGGGGCGACGGTGTCGATGACCGTGCCCAGATCGCGGCCGAGCTGGGCGATGGTGCAGGACTCGGCGTCGGCCATGGTGGATTCCCCGTGGCCGCGCTGATCGTAGAACACCACCCTGACGTCCTTACCCCAGTGCTGCGCGATGTGGCGCATCTGCAGGTGCCAGGACTGCATGCGCATGCAGTAACCGTGGACGAACACGACGGTGACGGAGGGGTCTGCGGATCCGGTCAGCCGGACTGCGAGTTCGACGCCGTCCTCGGTGCGGACGGTGTGCTCGGGCAGCGCGAGTATTGCGTCGAAGTCTTCCTCGCCGTAGCTCTCGTGCGCGGGCAGGCCCGCGGTGCGCACCGCGTACAGCCCGGCGCCTGTGGCCAGAGTGGCCAGAGTCGACCCCAACAGCCCCGCCTTCCGCAACGCCGGCATCTCGCTCACCTCCTGCCGATTCCTCTCGGTGGTCGCATCGATCACGCTTGTCGCACGGTGAACACGGGGAATCTCGCACCGGGCGGTGTGGGCCGGAACTCCACACGGATCGGGTCGTCCGGGTGCTCCGGAAGGGGGCCGTCGATGGACGTGTACACCCAGGGACCGTCGTCGAGGGCCACGATGGCGATGGTGTCGGGCACCAGATCCCCTCCCGGACCTTTCGGGGCGCGGTGCACGACCCGCGACGACACGACGGAGCCGGTGCCGGTGGAGGGCACCGCGTCGAGGTGGGTGCTGCCGCACCGCGAGCAGGACGCCGTCAACGGCGCGAGCAGGATGGCGCATCGGCGGCAGCGCTCGAGCATCAGCGGCCGACTCGAGGTACCGACGGGACAACTTCCTTCGGTCGGAAGGTGCTGGACGGCCACGCGCTGGGCTGCGCCGTGAGCAGGCAGGGCGGTGTAACGGCGCCGGTGGGAGTCGGCGGAGGCGAGGCGTCCGCGCGTTCCGGCATACCCGTCGACGGGTGCGGGTGCGGGTGCGGAATGCATACGGCGGGTCCTTTCGACACACGCAGGTGCCGCAGGGCGGCCGGTGGCGTACCGGTCGCGAAGCGACAGATCCGCGTCGTGAGCGGTGTCGACGATCCGAGTTCGCCGACGTTTCCTCCACGGTAGGGCCGCCCCCACGGGATTCCACCGGTCGTCGGGCACAAAGAGCCGGTGGTGTGCTGGGCTCTGCACACAGTCGCGGACGAGAGCGGGTTGTCCGAGCCGGTCCCTAGACTGAGGAACCGTGACTCGTGCATCCACCTCCTCCGCACCCGCCGGCACCACCGGCGACCGACCGACCCTGTTGCTGCTCGACGGGCATTCCCTGGCGTTCCGCGCGTTCTACGCGCTGCCGGCGGAGAACTTCAAGACCCACAGCGGCCAGACCACCAACGCGGTGTACGGGTTCACGTCCATGCTCATCAACCTGCTGCGCGACGAGCAGCCCACCCATGTCGCCGCGGCCTTCGACGTCAACCGCGACACGTTCCGGGCGGCGGCGTACCCCGAGTACAAGGCCAATCGCAGCTCGGCGCCCGACGAGTTCCGCGGTCAGGTCGACATCACCAAGGACGTGCTCGAGGCGCTGGGCATCCCGGTGATGGCCGAGCCCGGCTACGAGGCCGACGACATCATCGCGACCCTGGCCACGCAGGCCGCCGCCCAGGGGTACCGGGTCCTCGTGGTCACCGGCGACCGGGACTCGCTGCAGCTGGTCACCGACGACGTGACCGTCCTCTACCCCCGGCGCGGGGTGTCGGACCTGACCCGGTTCACGCCCGGGGCGGTGGCGGAGAAGTACGGCCTGACCCCGCAGCAGTACCCCGATTTCGCGGCGTTGCGCGGAGACCCGAGCGACAACCTGCCGTCGATCCCGGGGGTGGGGGAGAAGACCGCCGCCAAGTGGATCCGCGAGTTCGGCAGCCTCACCGAGCTCGTCGACCGCGTCGACGAGGTCCGCGGGAAGACCGGGGACGCCCTGCGGGCACATCTGTCCAGCGTGCTGCTCAATCGTCAGCTCACCGAGATGGTGCGGGACATGGCCCTGCCCTACACCCCCGATCAGCTGGCCCTGACCCCCTGGGACCGCGACCGCATCCACCGGCTGTTCGACGACCTCGAGTTCAAGGTGCTGCGCGACCGGCTGTTCGCGACCCTCAGCTCGGTCGAGCCGGAGGCCGAGGAGGGCTTCGAGGTGCGCGGCGGCGTGCTCGAGCCGGGCACACTCGCCGGATGGCTCGCCGTGCATGCCGTGCCGGACGTGCGGCACGGCATGGCGGTGCTCGGTTCCTGCGTCCCGTACGGCGGCGACGCCACGGCCGTGGCGATCGCCGCGGCCGACGGTGAGGGCGCGTACGTGAGCACCACCACCCTCACGCCCGAGGACGAGACGGCGCTCGCCGCCTGGCTGGCCGACGTGGACGTGCCCAAGGCGCTGCACGAGGCGAAGGCGGCCCTGCACGCACTGCGGGGCCGCGGGTGGACGCTGGGCGGGGTCACCAGCGACACCGCCCTCGCCGCCTACCTGGTGCGTCCCGGCCAGCGCACCTTCAATCTCGACGACCTGTCCCTGCGCTACCTCAAGCGGGAGCTACGGGTGGAGGAGTCGGGGGAGCAGCAGCTCTCGCTGCTCGACGACGCCGACGCCGCGGACGCGAAGGCCGCGGAGGCCGCGATTCTGCGGGCCCGTGCGGTGGTGGACCTCGCCGCGGCCCTGGACACCGAGCTCGAGGAGATCGAGTCCACCGCCCTGCTGACCGACATGGAACTGCCCCTGCTGGGTGTGCTCGCCGACCTCGAGACGACCGGAATCGCGGTCGAGGCCGGACGGTTGGACGACCTGCAGTCCGGCTTCGTCGCGGACGTCGCCGCCGCGGCGTCGGCCGCCTACGACGTGATCGGCAAGCAGATCAACCTCGGCTCACCGAAGCAACTGCAGGTGGTGCTGTTCGACGAGCTGGGGATGCCGAAGACGAAGAAGACCAAGACCGGCTACACCACCGACGCCGAGGCGCTGCAGAATCTGTTCGAGCAGACCGGGCACCCGTTCCTCGGGCACCTGCTCGCGCACCGGGAAGCGATGAAGATGAAGACCACGGTCGACGGCCTGGTCAAGTCCATCGCCGACGACGGCCGGATCCACACCACCTTCAACCAGACCGTGGCGGCCACCGGCCGGTTGTCCTCGACCGAGCCGAACCTGCAGAACATCCCGGTGCGCACGGAGGCGGGCCGGCACATCCGCGACGCGTTCGTCGTCGGTCCCGGCTACGACCTGCTGCTCACCGCGGACTACAGCCAGATCGAGATGCGGATCATGGCGCACCTCTCCGGCGACGAGGGCCTGATCGAGGCGTTCAACACCGGCGAGGACCTGCACAGCTTCGTCGGCTCCCGGGCGTTCGGGGTGCCGATCGAGGAGGTCACGCCGGAGCTGCGGCGCCGGGTCAAGGCGATGTCGTACGGCCTGGCCTACGGGCTCAGCGCGTACGGGCTGGCGCAGCAGCTGAAGATCTCCACCGAAGAGGCCCGCGAACAGATGGAGGCCTACTTCAACCGCTTCGGCGGCGTGCGCGACTACCTGCACGCCGTCGTCGAGCAGGCCCGCAAGGACGGCTACACCTCCACCCTCTACGGCCGCCGGCGCTACCTGCCGGACCTGAACAGCGACAACCGTCAGCGCCGGGAGGTCGCCGAGCGGGCCGCGCTCAACGCCCCGATCCAGGGCACCGCCGCCGACATCATCAAGGTCGCGATGATCGACGTGCAGACGGCGCTGCGCGGGGCCGGGTTGCGCTCGCGCATGCTCCTGCAGGTACACGACGAACTGGTGCTCGAGGTGACCGCCGACGAGCGCGAACAGGTGCAGCAGCTGGTGCGGGACAAGATGGCCTCGGTCATCGACCTGTCGGTTCCGCTGGACGTCTCGGTCGGCTTCGGGCGCAGCTGGGACGCCGCCGCGCACTGACCCCGGCACAGAGGTGCGCACGTCCCGTCGCCCTGTCGCGGCGGGACGTGCGCACCCGGGGTCGCTCAGCCCTGCTTCTGGTTCTGTTCGGCGATCTGGCGGCGCACCTCGTCCATGTCGAGGGCCTTGACCTGGGTCACGAGGTCCTCGAGCGCGGCCGGGGGCAGGGCGCCGGCCTGGTTGAACACGAGGACGCCTTCACGGAACGCCATGATCGTCGGGATGGACCGGATGTTCGCCGCCGCCGCGATGCCCTGTTCGGCCTCGGTGTCCACCTTGGCGTGCACGACGTCCGGGTGCTTCTCCGACGACGACTCGAAGGTGGGGGCGAAGGAGCGGCACGGCCCGCACCACGATGCCCAGAAGTCGACGAGGACCACGTCGTTACCGGTGATGATGTCGTCGAAGTTCTGCTGGGTGAGAGTCTGGGTGGCCACGGGGATCCTTTCGGTCGGGTACTGATCGCGTCAACGTCATGTCGCGACCGTTTCTTCCCGCGGGTACCCGTTCCTCCCGTGGATACCCCCGGTGGATACGCGCTGCGCCGACGCCCGGGTCGTCCGTGGGCCCCCGGCGGTCTACCGCACGCGGGTGGGTTCGGTGCGGAAGGTGCGACGGTAGCTGTGCGGGGTGGTGCGGCGCAGGCGCAGGAAGTGCTGCCGCAGGACCGCGGCCGTCCCGAAGCCGACGCGGTCGGCGATGACGTCGACGGGCAGGTCGGTGGTCTCGAGCAGCCGCTGGGCGGCGAGGACCCGTTGATCGCGCAACCAGCGGGCGGGCGTCGTCCCGGTCTCGGCCAGGAACCGCCGCGCGAAGGTCCGCGCGGACATGTGCGCCTTCGCGGCGAGCGCCGCCACGGGCAGATCCTCGTCGAGGTGCCCGGTCATCCAGTCGAGCAGGGGCGCGAGTGTCTCGGCGGGTGCCGTCGGCAGCGGCATGGCGACGTACTGGGCCTGCCCGCCGTCGCGGTGCGGCGGGACCACCATCCGGCGCGCGATGCCGTTGGCCACGTCCGAGCCCTGTTCCTTGCGGACGATGTGCAGGCACAGGTCGATTCCGGCGGCGGTGCCGGCGCTCGTGAACACCGGGTCGTCGTCGACGTAGAGCACATCCGGATCGACCTTCGCGGACGGGAAGCGTTCGGCCAGCCGCGGGGCGTGGCGCCAGTGGGTGGTGCAGCGGCGATCGTCGAGCAGGCCGGCCGCGCCCAGCACGAACGCTCCCGTACACAGGCTCGCGACCCGCGCGCCGCGGTCCACCGCCGCCCGCAGCTTGGCGAACAGCGGATGCAGGTCGGCGATCTCGTCGGCGACGCCGCACACGAACGACTCGTCCAGGTCGGCGATCCCGGTGCCGCCGGCGGGAATCACGATCAGATCCGCGTCGTCGAGGCGATCGAGCTCGTAGGGGACGTCGATCGTGTACCCGAACCGGGTGGTGACCGGCCGGGGGCTGCCCGCGACGAGGCTGAAGTCGTACACGGGCAGCCCGTCGTCGGATCGGTCGAAGCCGAACACCTCGCAGGCGACGCCGAGTTCGAAGGCCTCGGTGCGGGGCAACAGCGGCACGACCACCGTCGTCAGCATGCCGCCCAGTCTGCCACCGGGTTGGCCGGAAATCGACGATACGTGTCGTTTCTGCCGCTGTCGGCGGGGCGGCCCGCGGACCAGGCTGAGGTCATGACCGTCCTCCTGTTCGTCCTCGTCGTGTTCGTGGTGCTCGACGCCCTGGCGCTGGCCGGCCGGACGCCCGACACCCACCGCGAGGAAACCCAGTTCGGCGACTACCGCGTCTGACCCGGCCCCGGCCCGCGGCGGCGCGGCGTCACACCACCCGCCACTCGCGCCGCGCCTCGCCGTCCCACCGCCGGATGCCCGCCGACGCGCCCGTCAGCTCCCGGGTGCCCGCACGGGTCGCCGTCAGCGCCGATCCGAGCCGGCCCGGCGGCACCCGGCGGGCCAGGGTCACGTGCGGGGTCCACTCGCCGGGCCGGATGTGCGCCGGCACACCCGGACAACCGTCGATCAGCTCGAACACCACCCGCTGCAACTCGAGCAGTTCGACCGTGGGCACCACCAGCCGCGCCACCGTCGCGGTGCGCGAGCCGAACAGCACCATCCCCCCGAGCCGCACCGGCAACGGCTCGCCCGTGATCCGCTCCCGCATCGCCCCTTCCACGCCCGGCGGAATCGACGCGGCGACCGCGAGCGTGATGTGCGGGCGGTTCGACTCGGACCGGTTGCGGGCCTGGCTGGAGAGCCCCACGTCCAGCAACCGCGACCATTCCTCGCGGACCGCCTGATCCAGGCGGTCGTCGAGGAGCAGTTCCACCGACTGCACCATGGTGGGTAATGATTGCCGCATGACCGACGCCGTCGCAATCCCCGCCCCGCACCGCATCGGACTGCTCGAAGGAGACGGGATCGGTCACGAGATCGTCCCGGCCGCCCGCCGCGTGGTCGACGCCGCCGTTGCCGCCGTACACGGCCCGGAGATCGACTGGGTGCCGCTGCCGCTCGGCGCCGACGCGATCGCCACCCACGGCACCCCCACCCCCGAATCCACCCTCGACGCACTCGCGGGCCTGGGCTCGTGGATCCTCGGACCGCACGACAGCGCTGCCTATCCCGACCCGTTCCGCGCGCAGCTCGCCCCGGGAGGGCAGATCCGCAAGCGGTTCGACCTGTACGCCAACATCCGTCCCGCCCGCGCCCTGCCGGGTGTCCGCGCCGTGTCCCCGCGCATGAATCTCGTCATCGTGCGGGAGAACACCGAAGGGCTCTACGCCGACCGCAACATGGTCGTCGGCAGCGGCGAGTTCATGCCCACCCCCGACGTCGCGCTCGCCGTCGGCGTCGTCACGCGGGCGGCCTGCGAACGCATCGCCCACACGGCGTTCCGGCTCGCCACCCGCCGCCGCCGCCGCGTCACGATCGTGCACAAGGCCAACGTCCTGTCCCTGACCACCGGCCTGTTCCGGGACGTCTGCCGCGAGGTCGGCGCACAGTATCCGTCGGTGACGGTGGACGACGAGCACGTCGACGCCATGGCCGCCCACCTCGTCCGCCACGGCGACGACTACGACGTCGTCGTCACCGAGAACATGTTCGGCGACATCCTCTCCGACCTCGCGGGCGAATTGTCCGGCTCGCTCGGCACCGCGGCGTCGATCAACGCATCCGACACCCAGGCCATGGCGCAGGCTGCGCACGGCGCCGCCCCGGACATCGCCGGCCGCAACCGCGCCAATCCCACGGCGCTGATCCTGTCCGCCGCGATGCTCCTCGACCGGCTCGGCATCGTCCACGACCTGCCGGAGTTCGTCGCCGCGGCCCGGCGGATCGAGCACGCCGTCGACGCGACCGTCGAGGCGGGCGTGGCCACCGCGGATCTCGGCGGACTCGCCTCGACCGCCGAATTCACCGAGGCCGTCGTCGCTCGCTCTCGTCGCCGCTGAGCGGCAGCTCTTCTCGCCGCCGAGCGCGCAGCTCTTGACCTCGAGTCGGCTCGAGGTCCTACCGTGGCCGCCATGACGACCGAGATCCTGCGCATCGACAAGTTCTCCGTTCCCGCGGCCGCACGGGAGGCCTTCCTCGCCGCGGTCCACGAGACACACCGCGAGCTGCGCACCCGGCCCGGGTTCCGTGGCGACGACGTCGTCGAACTGTGCTCCGGCCCGAGCGAATACAACATCGTCACCGTGGTGCGCTGGGCGGACCACTCGGCACTGCAGCGGGCGCGGGCGGCCCTGCAGGAGAGCCACGCACGTCGGGGGTTCGACCCGGCCGCGTTCCGGCTCGGGCTCGGTGTCATCGCCGACGTCGGCAACTACGTACCGGTCGCCGCCGGCGACCGGTAGGCAGATGCGGCCGGCGACACCGAGGGCGTCCGGGCCGGATTCCGTAATCCGGGCCCGCCGATGGATACTGTGCGGTTGTGGACGAACCAGCACCTACCGGACCGGCCGGCCGCCGACGCCTCGTCGCGGGGCTGCTCGGGACGTTGCTGACGGCCGCGGTCCTGTCCGGCTGCGTCGTCAACACCGAGTCGACCGTGCCGCCCGGCGAACCCGTCGGCGCCGAACGGGTCGATGCGATCGCCGACCGGCTCCCGGCGCCCGTCGCGGCGACCGGCGAGCTGAAGGTGGGCGTCAACGTGCCGTACGCCCCGAACGAATTCAAGGACGACGACGGGCGCATCGTCGGTTTCGCGGTCGAACTCGTCGACGCCGTCGGTGACGTCCTCGGCGTCCGCCCGGTATTCAGCGAATCCGACTTCGACCGCATCATCCCCGCAGTCCAGGCCGGCACGTTCGACATGGGATCGTCCTCGTTCACCGACACCGAGGAACGCGAACAGTCCGTCGACTTCGTCACCTACTACAGCGCCGGCGTGCAATGGGCCCAGCGCGTCGGCGACGACGTCGACCCCGACAACGCGTGCGGGTTGCGGGTCGCGGTGCAGACCACCACCTACGAGGACATCGACGAGGTGCCCGCCAAGAGCGAGGCGTGCGTCGCCGCCGGCAAACCACCGATCGACAATCAAGTACGACAGTCAGGACGAGGCCACCAACGCCCTCATCCTCGGCCGCGTCGACGCCCTCTCGGCCGACTCGCCGATCACCGCGTACGCGATCGCCCGTAGCGACGGCCGGCTCGAAACCGCCGGAGCCGTGTTCGACGCCGCCCCTTACGGCTTCGTCGTCGCGAAGGGCTCGCCCCTCGGACCCGTGCTGCAGCAGGCGATGCAGCACCTCATCGACTCCGGCGTCTACGCGCGCATCGCGCAGCGGTGGGGCATGGAAGAAGGAACCATCGACACCGCGCAGATCAACGCGGCGACGAGCTGAGCGAAAGAGGTGCGATGAGCGACCGCCCGACATCCGTCACCGGACCGGAACCGCAGACCGAACCGGAAACCATCAAGGCCGTGCCGCTGCGCCGGCCCGGCCGCTGGATCGCCGGCATCGTCGTCGCCGTGCTGCTGGCGCTGTTCCTCTACGGCGCCGCCACCAACGAGGCGTACCGCTGGGACGTGTACGCGCAGTACCTGTTCGACCGCCGCATCACCGAGGCGGCCTGGAAGACCGTGCAGCTGACCGTGCTGGCGATGCTGCTCGCCGTGCTCCTCGGCGTGCTGCTCGCGGTCATGCGCCTGTCGCCGAACCCGGTGCTCAAGACCGTCTCGTGGGGGTACCTGTGGATCTTCCGCGGCACCCCCGTCTACGTGCAGCTGGTGTTCTGGGGCCTGTTCCCCTCGATCTACAAGCAGCTCGACCTCGGCATCCCGTTCGTGCACCAGTTCGTGCACATCGATCTGCAGGGCATCAACGCCGCCTTCCTGTTCGCCGTGATCGGCCTCGGGCTGAACGAGGCCGCCTACATGGCCGAGATCGTGCGCGCCGGGATCGGCTCGGTCCCCGAAGGCCAGACGGAGGCCTCGGTGGCGCTCGGCATGTCGTGGTCGCAGACCATCCGCCGCACCGTCCTGCCGCAGGCGATGCGGGTGATCATTCCGCCGACGGGCAACGAGCTCATCAGCATGCTCAAGACCACCTCGCTGGTCGCGGCGGTGCCGTACAGCCTCGAGCTCTACGGCCGCGCCCGGGACATCTCCGGCGCCAATTTCCAGCCCATCCCGCTGCTGCTGGTCGCCGCCACGTGGTACCTGGCCATCACGAGCCTGCTCATGGTGGGCCAGTACTTCCTGGAACGGCACTACTCGAAGGGCCTGAGCCGCCAGCTCACCGCGCGGCAGTTGCAGGCTCTCGCCGACGCGCAGGGCAAGCCCGTCCCCGTCGAGCCCGGCGCGGCGCAGGCACCCGACATCCCCGGAGGAGAACGCCGATGACACCGATGGTCCAGGCCGACCGGGTCTACAAGAGCTACGGTGCCCTGCGGGTGCTCAACGGCATGTCGCTCGAGGTGCCCGACGGCACCGTCGCATGCCTGATCGGGCCCTCCGGATCCGGTAAGTCCACCTTCCTGCGCTGCATCAACCACCTCGAGAACATCGACGCCGGCCGCCTGCACGTCGACGGCCATTTCGTCGGCTACGCCGAACGCGGGGGCAAGCTCTACGAGCTGAGCCCGCGCGCGGCGGCCAGGCAGCGCCGCGAGATCGGCATGGTGTTCCAGCACTTCAACCTGTTCCCGCACCGCACGGCTCTCGAGAACGTCATCGAGGCGCCGATGCTGGTGAAGAAGATGCGCCGCGCCGACGCCGTCGCGCTGGGGCGGGAACTGCTCGACAAGGTCGGGCTCGCGGCCAAGGCCGACGCCTACCCGGCCCAGCTCTCCGGCGGCCAGCAGCAGCGCGTGGCCATCGCCCGTGCCCTGGCCATGGAGCCGAAGCTCATGCTCTTCGACGAGCCCACCTCCGCCCTGGACCCCGAACTCGTCGGAGAGGTCCTCGCGGTGATGCGGGACCTCGCCGCCGGCGGGATGACGATGATGGTGGTCACCCACGAGATGGGCTTCGCCCGCGAGGTCGCCGACCAACTGGTGTTCATGGACGGCGGCGTGGTCGTCGAAGCCGGTGCCCCCCGGGAACTGCTGCGCAATCCGCAGCACGAACGAACCCAGTCGTTCCTGTCCAAGCTGCTCTAGCGATCGGGCCCCCGCTCAGCGGCCGCTGTCGGGCTCTCCGCAGTGTTCGGCGATCACGGCCCGCGCTGCGCGTTCCAGCGTGACGGCCGCGTCCCAGCCGTCTCCGGACGGGAGGATCGGCTCGCCGACGACGAGACGGACCGCTCCGCGGTGGATGATCCTGCCGTGATCGGGCCACATCATCGCGCGGGTGCCGGTGATCGCGACGGGGACCACGGGAAGACCCGCCCGCGCGGCGATCACGAACGCACCCAGGTGGAAGGACCGGAGCCCGGGCACCGGCGACAACGCGCCTTCCGGGAACACCACCAGGCGGCCCCCGGCGCGTGCCTCCTCGACCAGCCGATCGGCGTCGGCCACGCTCTGCTCACGTTCGGTCCGTTCGACGAACCGCGTACCGATCCGCCGCAGGAGGAAACCGATGAACGGCTTGCGCTCGAAGACCTCCCCGGCGACGAACGTGTAGCGGCCCGGCAAGATCGTCGACAACGCGATTCCGTCGAGGAAGCTGGCGTGGTTGGCGACCACCACGCAGATCGGCAGCCGCACGAGATGCTCGGCCCCGTGCGCGGTCACCGGGGTCCGGGTCAGACGGGCGAGAGCGCGGGCGGCCCTGCGCGCGGCCGCGCGGCGCGCAGGGAGGCGGGGCAGCACCGCCAGGGCGATCAGGGTCGGCAGTCCGACGGCGAGGACCATCGACCAGCACCACAGGGCGAACACCCCGGTCCGGACGAGCTGCGCCGCACGCCGCAGGCTCGGGATCGCGCCGCGGACCGCGAAGCGAGTCAGCTGCCACCACACCGGCCGGGGACGGGCCCGCACGTCGCCCTGCTCGTAGCGTTGCCGGGTGGCGGAGCGCCGGATCTTGCCGCTCGAGGTCTTGCGCACCGTTCCGGGCGGGGCGAGCACGATGTCGTCCGGCGGTGTTCCGAGCAGATCCACGGCGACCCCGACGATGCGCTCCCGGAGCCGGTCCAGGGTGGCTGCCTCGCTCTCGCGCGTCTCGGCCAGCACGACCAGGCGTTCGGTGCCGTAGGTCTGCGCGGAGGTCGCGAAGACCGCCACGCAGCCCTTCCGGAGTCCCGGAATCTCGCCCACCGCCCGCTCGAGCTCCTCTGGGTGCAGATTGCGGCCCGCGCGGATGACGAGGTCCTTGAGGCGGCCGGTGACGTAGAGTTCGCCGTCGTCGAGATAGCCGAGGTCGCCCGTGTCGAGCCAGCCGTGCCGGGACAGCGCCTTGGTCGCGTGCGGGTTGCGGAAGTACCCCGCGGTGGCCGAGGGGCCGCGGAACTCGATCCGGCCCTCGCGCCGGTCGCCGAGCGCGTTCGCAGCCGAGTCGACCACCCGGACCCGGTGATCCGGGATCGGCCGACCACAGGCGACGAAGCGCAGCGGGTTCGGGTCGTCGTCGGCGGCGGGGGCCGCCCGGCCGGTGCGCAGGAAACGTTCGCGGGCGACCGAATCGATCACCGGTCCCCGTCCCACGGGCGGGAAGGTGAGGCCGACACATGCTTCGGCCAGTCCGTAGACCGGGGCCAGGGACTCGCGGCGGAGTCCGTAGGCGGCGAACCGCTCTCCGAACCGGATCACGGTGTCCGCGTTCACGGCTTCGGCACCGTTGAACAGCATGCGCAGCGAGCCGAGGTCGAGCCCGTCGAGGTCGGCGTCGGTGATTCTGCGCAGGCACAGCTCGTAGGCGAAGTTCGGAGCCGCCGACAGGGTGCCGCGGTGGGTGTGGATCGCCCACAGCCACTGCGCCGGACGGGCGAGGAACTCCAGCGGGGACATCACCGCCAGCGGCACCCCGAAGTACAGGCCGGACAACCAGGCGCCGATCAGGCCCATGTCGTGGTAGAGGGGCAGCCAGCTGACGAAGACGTCGGAGGTGGAGACCTCGGCTGCCTTGCCCATCGCACGGATGTTGGCGAGCAGGTTCGCGTGGGTCAGGGTCACGCCCTTGGGGTCGCCCGTGCTGCCGGAGGTGTACTGCAACAGGGCGATGTCGCCGGCGCCGCGCGGTGCGCCGGTCGCCTCCCCGCAGCCGGCCAGGTCGCCCGGGGTCAGGACATGGCGCACCGTCTCCACCTGGCCGCGCGTCAGCCGGGCCAGACGGGCGGCCTCCGGGTCGGTGACCAGCACACGGGCCCGTGCGTTGTCGAGAATGTGCACCTGCCGACGAAGGTGCTCGGCGAGTTGGGACGGACGCGCCGGCGGATAGACCGGTACCGGGACACCGCCGGCCAGGAGCACGCCGGTGAACGTGGTGAAGTAGTCCCGGCCCGTGGGGAGCATGAGGCCGACCGCGTCACCGGGCCGGAGATCGTGGGCGAGCAGGGCGGCGGACACGGTGGCGGCCGCGGAATGCAGCTCCCCGTAGCTGATCTCACTCTGGTGTCCCTCGACGAGAATGCGCAGGTGTACCCGATCCGGATGGGTGCGGGCGTGCCACGAGAGCGCCTCTGTCAGGGTCGCGGTCGCGTCCGGCGTCCGATCGGTGGGTGGGGGCGCGGCCCGTCGCGCGGACACCGGCCGGCGGCGCTCCCGCGCGGGTGCGTGGTGCACCGCCGTCAGGAGCTGACGCGGGGTGGCCACGGTGCCGAGCACCCCACGCTCCAGGCTCACCCCGAACGCATCCTCGACGCGGGCGATCAGCTCGGTGACCGCGAGACTGTCGAGCCCGAGATCACGATCGAAGACGCTGTCGAGCCGCGTGCCGGCCGCGCGATCGACCGTGTACCTCTCGGCCACCAGATCCCGGACCACCGCGAGCAGCACGATATCGTCCTGCCCCGAGGTCGCAGGCTCGCTCACGGTCGTCTCCCGTCTGTGGGAGGGACGGGTCGTCCTCCTGCCCAACATAGGCGGCCGCTCGGGCGATCAGAAGGGCCGAAGGCCCCGGGTGTCGGTTCACTCGGGCTCGGTGCCTGCTCGGTGTCGGTGCATCCGGAGAAGCCGGAACGGCTCGACGAGCAGAAGTACGGCCACCGCGAGGTAGAACGCCACCGCGAGCTGCGGCAGGAACGCTGCCAAGAGGGTCGATGCGGCCATGAGTACCGCCACCGACCACCGCTCCCGGGCCAGCGCCGGCAGTTCGGCCCGGCCCGCCTCGTCGGTCAGGTCGGCGTTGCGCACGGCGTAGGCGATCAGCACGTTGCTCATGAGCATCGCCAGGGTCAGGTTCAGCCCGAACGCCACCGTGGCCGGCCTTCGCGCCGCGTCGGACAGGTGGGTCGCCATCAGGCTGGTGGTGAACGGCAGGAAGGTCACGAACAGCAAGAGCAGCAGATTCAGGCGCAGGAAGACCCCGTCGGTCGCCCGCAGCACCCGGGTGAGGTTGCTGTGCTCGACCCACAGGCCACCGATGAAGGCGAAGCTGACCAGGTATCCCAGGAAGGAAGGCCACTCGGCGCGCAGGTCCTCGAGCAGCCGGGCTGCGGATTCGGGTACGTCCAGTTCGAGGACGAGCAGGGTGACGACGATCGCGAAGACGCCGTCGGAGAACGCGTCGAGCCGCGTGGTGGGCAGCAACCGGCCGCCGTGCCGCGACGGGTCGCGGTGATCGGCGCGGGGCGCTCGCGGTGCGCCGGAGTCGTCCTCGGCGGGCGTCACCCCACGACCATGACACAGGCGGGGACCGGGCAACGGCCGGACGGGTGATGGGGCCGGGCCGGCGGTCGCGGGCGGGTCAGTCCGGTTTGCGGCTGCAGAAGATCGCGGTGCCGGGGAACAGTTCCCCTCGCAGGGGGCTCCACTGGCCCCATTCGCGGTCGAGGCCCTCCGGCCATTCGGGTTCGACGATGTCGCGTACCTCGAGGCCGGCCGCGACGAGTTCTCGGACCCGGTCCCCGATGGTGCGGTGATGCTCGACGTAGGTGGGAACCCCGGTCTCGTCGACCTCCACGTACGGGGTGCGGTCGAAGTACGGCAGCATCGCGGTCAGTCCCCGCTCACCCGGGTCGTCGGGGAAGATCCAGCGGATCGGGTGGTTGACCGCGAACACCCAGATCCCGCCCGGGCGCAGCACCCGCGCGACCTCCCGCATGACCCGTGCCGAGTCAGCGACGAACGGCACTGCCCCGAACGCCGAGCACGCGATGTCGAAGCTCTCGTCCGCGAACGGCAGATCCTCCGCGCCGGCCTGCACGAGCGGTACCCGCGGCCCGCCGCGGTCCATCGCTGCCTGCCCGCGCGCGAGCATCCCCATGGAGATGTCCAGCCCCACCGCCCGGGCGCCGTGGCCGGCGAGCCAGCGGGCGCACGGCGCCGACCCGCAACCGACCTCGAGGACGTCCCGGCCGGACACGTCGCCGAGCAGGCGTACGTCGGCCTCGTGCAGGCCCTCCGGGCACCACACGAACTCGCCCTCCGCGGAGTCCACGCCGAGGAACTCGCCGTGGGTGCGGTGGTAGTCCGCGGCGTCCGCGTCCCACCAGGTGCGGCTCGCGTGC
Organism: Rhodococcus sp. 14C212; assembly: GCF_011058195.1. Classification (NCBI taxonomy): domain Bacteria; kingdom Bacillati; phylum Actinomycetota; class Actinomycetes; order Mycobacteriales; family Nocardiaceae; genus Rhodococcus; species Rhodococcus sp. 14C212. The sequence goes on from NZ_JAALEH010000034.1 coordinate 24,870, forward strand.
TCGCTGTCCCGCGTGCCGAGGCGGGCCCGACCTGCGCGGGTGGCTCCCAGGACGGACTGGGCGTGGGCGTGACGGTCGTCGGACATGTCGTTCAGCGTAGAGTCGCCGGCCCGCCGCGACCGGGCCGGGTTTGCCCAGCTAGCACCGGGACGCGTAGCCTGATGATCGCGAGTGTCCGCCCGTGGCCCGACAGGATCCGGCGCGGTCGCCCGCGGCGGAGTGTGCGTGGCGTTCGCGCGGCGCGCAATCCGCTTGTCCGACCGAACTTCATCAACCGACACCAACCCGTCCGGAGCAACTCAACACATGCCCTCCACCACCGTCACCTCGCCGCAGGTAGCCGTCAACGACATCGGCTCCGCCGAGGATTTCCTCGCCGCCATCGACGCCACGATCAAGTACTTCAACGATGGCGACATCGTGGAAGGCACCATCGTCAAGGTTGATCGCGACGAGGTGCTGCTCGACATCGGTTACAAGACCGAAGGCGTCATCCCGTCCCGCGAGCTCTCCATCAAGCACGACGTCGACCCCAACGAGGTCGTTTCCGTCGGCGACGAGGTCGAGGCCCTGGTTCTCACCAAGGAGGACAAGGAAGGCCGCCTGATCCTGTCGAAGAAGCGTGCGCAGTACGAGCGCGCGTGGGGCACGATCGAGGAGCTCAAGGAGAAGGACGAGGCCGTCAAGGGCACCGTCATCGAGGTCGTCAAGGGCGGCCTGATCCTCGACATCGGCCTGCGTGGCTTCCTGCCCGCGTCGCTCGTCGAGATGCGTCGCGTCCGCGATCTGCAGCCGTACGTCGGCAAGGAGATCGAGGCCAAGATCATCGAGCTCGACAAGAACCGCAACAACGTGGTCCTGTCGCGTCGCGCCTGGCTCGAGCAGACCCAGTCCGAGGTCCGCAGCGAGTTCCTGCACCAGCTCCAGAAGGGCCAGGTCCGCAAGGGCGTCGTGTCCTCCATCGTCAACTTCGGCGCGTTCGTCGATCTGGGCGGGGTCGACGGTCTGGTGCACGTCTCCGAGCTGTCCTGGAAGCACATCGACCACCCGTCCGAGGTCGTCGAGGTCGGCAACGAGGTCACGGTCGAGGTTCTCGACGTCGATCTCGACCGGGAGCGCGTGTCGCTCTCGCTCAAGGCCACCCAGGAAGACCCGTGGCGTCAGTTCGCCCGGACCCACGCGATCGGTCAGATCGTCCCGGGCAAGGTCACCAAGCTCGTTCCGTTCGGCGCGTTCGTCCGCGTCGAGGAGGGCATCGAGGGCCTGGTGCACATCTCCGAGCTGGCCGAGCGCCACGTGGAGGTTCCGGACCAGGTCGTGGCCGTGGGCGACGACGCGATGGTCAAGGTCATCGACATCGACCTGGAGCGTCGCCGCATCTCCCTGTCGCTGAAGCAGGCGAACGAGGACTACAACGCCGAGTTCGACCCGTCGAAGTACGGCATGGCCGACAGCTACGACGAGCAGGGCAACTACATCTTCCCCGAGGGCTTCGACCCCGAGACCAACGAATGGCTCGAGGGCTTCGAGAAGCAGCGTGAGGAGTGGGAGTCCCGCTACGCGGAGGCCGAGCGTCGCCACAAGATGCACACCGCTCAGATCGAGAAGATGGCCGCCGACGAGGCCGCCGAGGCTGCCGCGGGTGTCTCCGGCACCAACTACTCGTCGGAGACGGGTGCCGAGACCGGCACCTCCGAGACGACCGGTGGTTCGCTGGCCAGCGACGCGCAGCTCGCCGCGCTGCGCGAGAAGCTGTCCGGCAACGCCTGACACGTTCGATCGAGGGGCCCCGCACCGACCGGTGCGGGGCCCCTCGCGTTCTCCGGTCCGGTAGACAGCCCGTACCGGATATCGGTCCCCGGAAAAGGCCACGGCCCCGCTCCTCGAGGAGCGGGGCCGTGGCCTTCGGCGTCGCGCCGACCGGATGCCGGAGGTGCTCAGCTCACCGCGGCAGTGCCGGCCCACTGGGCCGGCAGTTCGGCGGCGCGTTTGCGGATCGCCGCCTGGCTGTGGCGGGCGTTGCTGAGCAGCATGGTGAACCAGTTACGCCGGTGTTCGGCGAGCGCGGCGGCGACCTCGGGGATGAGGATGCAGTGAACACCGTTCTCCATGCCGAGGCGATGCCGACCGGGCAGCTGAGGGGAGGATCGCATGCGGTGCCTTTTCGAGTGGGGCGGGTAATGACGATGGTCGGACGCTCGGACCGACGATATCCGACGCGCCGATGATACTGGGGCAGGCGAGGCGGGTGAGATGGGCGTGTTGCCGCCGAAATCCCAGGTCGCGACCAGTCCGTGACCCCGTTGTGACTGCAGTGTGACGACCGGCCGGTGTCCGGCACCCGGATCGGTGATGCGACACTGTTCGGCGTGCTGAGACTCGGACTGACCGGAGGCATCGGAGCGGGCAAATCCACCGTCTCCCACGAACTCGTGGCGCTGGGGGCGGTGCTCGTCGACGCGGACGCCATCGCCCGCGAAGTCGTCGCGCCGGGCACCGAGGGCCTGGCCGAACTCGCCGCGGCCTTCGGTGACGACATCCTGCTGCCCGACGGATCCCTGAACCGACCGGCGTTGGCCGCCAAGGCCTTTGCCAGCGACGAGGCGCGGGCGGTGCTCAACGCGATCACCCATCCCCGGGTGGGGGCGCGCACCGCCGAACTGGTCGCCGCGGCACCCGCCGACGCGATCGTCGTCCAGGACATCCCGCTCCTCGTCGAGGGTGGCATGGCGCCCGCGTTCCACCTCGTCGCCGTGGTACACACGGACGCCGACGAGCGCCTGCGCCGCCTGGTCGAACTGCGCGCGATGCCCGAGGGCGACGCGCGTGCCCGCATCGCCGCCCAGGCCACCGACGAACAGCGCCGCGCAGCCGCGGACGTCTGGCTGGACAACAACGGCGAGCGGGACGTCCTCGCGGCGGCCGTGCGCGCCCTGTGGACCGAGCGGCTCGTGCCGTTCGAGGCGAACCTGCGCGGTCGCACCCCCGTGCAGCCGGCGCCCGTGCTCGTCGACCCGAATCCGGACTGGCATCGGCAGGCGCAGCGGCTGATCGGCCGGCTGGCGATCGCCGCCGGGGGCGGTGCCCTGCGGATCGACCCCATCGGCTCGACCGCCGTGCCCGGACTGGCCGCCGTCGACGTGCTGGACCTCCAGATCACCGTGCCGGACCTCGCCGCAGCGGAGGCGCTCGAGGACCCTCTCGCCGTCGCCGGGTTCCCCCGCATCGCCCACGTCGACCACGACGATCCGCGGCCGTCGTACGGTGCCGGCGGCGAGACCGATCCGGCCGTGTGGGGTGCGCGCCTGCACGGCAGTGCCGACCCCGGTCGGCCCGCGTACGTGCACCTGCGGGTGCAGGGCTGGCCCGGACAGCGGTTCGCCCTGCTGCTGCGGGACTGGTTGCGCGCGAACCCCGAGGCCGTCGCCGAATACGCCGAGATCAAGCAGGCCGCGGCCCGTGATGCGGCCGCCCGGCACGACCCGGCCGAGGCCGCCGCCGTCTACGCCGGGGCGAAGGCCCCCTGGTTCGACGGCGCCTACACGCGTGCGTGGGAGTGGGCCGAGAAGACCGGCTGGTCGGCCTGATACCCGGACCGAGGCGCGGGCTCGCTCAGCGCCAGCTGAGCGGCATGGCCAGCGCGGCCAGCCAGGCATCGAGGTCGTGGCCGTGCGTGGCGATGCCGTCCACCGCCCGCAACGCCCGCTGCACCGCGCGCTCGGCGGTCCCCGGATCCAGCAGGCCCGCCGCCGTGGCGGCGAGCAGTTCGTCGACGTCCTCGACGGCGGTGTCGCGGCCGGTGCGCACCACGAGATCGAGGTAGTGGTCGCGCGAGTGCCACACGTCCCCTTCGCACCAGAACTCGCCGACGTCGACGTACCGGTCCTGGTCGCGTTCGAAACCGGGCCGGAAGTGGAAGATCGACGCGCGCAGGCCGAGGTCCGGCAGCAGCCACGACTCGAGATACCCGAACTGCGGGTGGTCGGCGGGCCGCGCCATGTACAGGCCCCACCGCTCGACCCGGTACACCTCCACCTCCCGCACGATGCCCTTCGGGTCGACGTTGGTGTGCGCGGCCACATCGAAGGTCTCGACCTTGACGTGGTGGAGTTTCGCCTCGGACATGGGCTGAACGTTACTGCGGTCCGGGCCGGCGAACCCGCCGGTACCGGACCTACCGGCCCGTCGACCCGGCCGGCACCACCGTCGTCGTCTCGTGCCCGTTGTCCTGCACGAGCGCGGAGGCGGGCAGCCGCCACAGCGCGCCGGCCTGGACGTAGTCGCCGGCCGACCCCGCGAAGTTCACCACCGTGACGACATAGACGGTGAGGACGAAGTCGACCGGCACGGTGAACAGCAAGGCCACCAGGACCGCGCCCCACAACGCCACGGGGGCGAGCGTGACGGTCACGGCCGCGTTCCGCGTGAGCCAGGCGTCGCTGCCTGTCGTGAGGAAGGGGAACCGCACCGCGTACCTCGGGCGCACGCCGGAGAGGATCCGGGAGACCAGGCCGTGGGTCAGTTCGTGCACCGCCAGGTAGCCGAGGCACGCCACGACGGTGACGGCGACCGTGGGCACCGTGCCCCACCCGCTCCGCAGCGGCAGGCCCAGGATCACTGCCGCGCCGAGAAGGACGGCGACGGTGAGGACGAGGACGATCCGCACGGCCGCGGCCGCCCGCCTGTCGTTCTTCAGGTCCAGCCGGGTGTGGACCCGGTAGTCCGGTGGGGGTGCCACCACGGATTTCGGGTCGTTGCGAGCGTTCACGTGTTCCCCCTGGATTTCGCGGTCTCCCGGCGGACGGTCCGACGAGAGCCGGCGGTGGACGGGCGGGCCGGTCCGGTCGATCATGCCCGGCGGATGCCCCCGTGTCCCTGCGGATGCCCCGTGTCCCTGCGGATGCCCCGTGTCCCTGCGGATGTCCCGTGTCCCGGCGGCCACGCACCGGGTCCCTGCCGCCGATCGGCATTGTCGGTGCCGCCGCCTACCCTGGTTCCCATGGCGTTCGCAAGCGAGCATCCCGTTGTCGCCCACTCCGAGTTCCGCCCCGTGGGGGAGATCGAACGGGCCGAGGGCCGGTTCGAGGTGGTCAGCGACCACAAACCTGCCGGGGATCAGCCGGCCGCGATCGACGAGCTCGAACGCCGCCTGCAGGCGGGGGAGAAGGACGTGGTGCTGCTCGGCGCCACGGGCACCGGCAAGTCGGCCACCACCGCGTGGCTGATCGAGCGGGTGCAACGCCCCACCCTGGTGATGGCGCCGAACAAGACCCTCGCCGCGCAGCTCGCCAACGAGCTGCGGGAGATGTTGCCGCACAACGCCGTCGAGTACTTCGTGTCGTACTACGACTACTACCAGCCCGAGGCGTACATCGCGCAGACCGACACGTACATCGAGAAGGACTCCTCGATCAACGACGACGTGGAACGGCTGCGGCACTCGGCCACCTCCGCGCTGCTCTCCCGGCGCGACGTCGTGGTGGTCGCGTCCGTGTCGTGCATCTACGGCCTGGGCACGCCGCAGTCCTACCTGGACCGCTCCATCGCGCTCGAGGTCGGAGTGGAGGTGCCCCGCGACGCCCTGCTGCGCCTGCTGGTGGACGTGCAGTACACCCGCAACGACATGGCGTTCACGCGCGGCTCGTTCCGGGTCAAGGGCGACACCGTCGACATCATCCCCGCGTACGAGGAACTCGCCGTGCGCATCGAGTTCTTCGGCGACGAGATCGACGCGCTCTACTACCTGCATCCCCTGACGGGGGACGTGGTGCGGAAGGTGGATTCGCTGCGGATCTTCCCCGCCACCCACTACGTCGCCGGGCCGGAACGGATGGAACGGGCCGTGACCGACATCGAGGCCGAACTCGAGGAACGTCTCGCCGACCTCGAGAACCGCGGCAAGCTGCTCGAGGCGCAGCGTCTGCGCATGCGCACCCAGTACGACCTCGAGATGATCCGCCAGGTCGGGTTCTGCTCCGGCATCGAGAACTACTCGAGGCACATCGACGGCCGTCCCGCCGGTTCCGCGCCGGCCACCTTGATCGACTACTTCCCGGAGGACTTCCTGCTGGTCATCGACGAGTCCCACGTCACCGTCCCGCAGATCGGCGCGATGTACGAGGGGGACATGTCGCGCAAGCGCAACCTCGTCGAGTTCGGGTTCCGGCTGCCCTCGGCTGTCGACAACCGCCCGTTGACCTGGGAGGAGTTCGCCGCGCGCATCGGCCAGACCGTGTACCTGTCGGCCACCCCCGGGCCCTACGAGCTCGGGCAGGCCGGCGGCGAGTTCGTCGAACAGGTCATCCGGCCGACCGGACTGGTGGACCCGAAGGTCGTCGTCAAGCCCACCAAGGGCCAGATCGACGACCTGGTACACGAGATCCGCGAGCGCGCCGAGCGGGACGAGCGGGTCCTCGTCACCACCCTCACCAAGAAGATGTCCGAGGATCTCACCGACTATCTGCTCGAGCTCGGCGTCCGGGTGCGCTACCTGCACTCCGACATCGACACCCTCCGGCGCGTCGAGCTGCTCCGGCAGCTGCGGCTCGGCGAGTACGACGTCCTCGTCGGCATCAACCTCCTCCGCGAGGGCCTCGACCTGCCCGAGGTCTCGCTCGTGGCGATCCTCGACGCCGACAAGGAGGGGTTCCTGCGCTCGACCACCAGCCTCATCCAGACCATCGGCCGCGCCGCCCGCAACGTCTCCGGCGAGGTCCACATGTACGCCGACAAGATCACCGACTCGATGGCGCGTGCCATCGAGGAGACCGAGCGGCGCCGCGAGAAGCAGATCGCGTACAACCGCGAGCACGGCATCGACCCGCAGCCGCTGCGCAAGAAGATCGCCGACATCCTCGACCAGGTCTACGAGGAGGCCGACGACACCGTGGAGGTCGGGGGCTCGGGACGCAACGCCTCCCGCGGCCGCCGCGCCCAGGGTGAATCCGGTCGCGCCGTGAGCGCCGGCGTCTACGAGGGCCGCGACGTGAAGTCCATGCCCCGCGCCGAACTCGCGGACCTCGTGCAGGAACTGACCGACCAGATGATGAACGCGGCCCGCGAGCTGCAGTTCGAACTGGCCGGGCGGTTGCGCGACGAGATCGCCGACCTGAAGAAGGAGCTGCGCGGGATGGACGCGGCAGGCCTCGCGTAGCGTCGGCGGCATGGACCCACAGTCTGCCGGCCGCATCGCCCGTGCCCTCGAACTGATCCACTCCGTCGGGTACTTCGCCCCCGAAGTCGACGCCGCGCTCGGCGACACCGGCCTCGAGGCCGGCCGGATGCGGTACTTCGCGGCGCGTTCCGCCGCGCTCGGCGCGGTCGGGGCGGGCGTCGTGACCGCCACCTTCTACAACTTCAGTCCCCGCCTCGTCGCGTCCGCGATCCCGGACGCCTGGCGGCTCGCCACCCCGGAGGCCGTCGTGGCCGCCCGGCTGCGCGGCATCGACGAGTCGCTGGCCCGAATCCTGGGGCCCGAGGTGCTGGACTCGCCGGAGATGCGTGAGGCGGCGGAACTCGCCGCGGGCGCCGCCCGGGCCGTCCCGGGACCGGAGGGCCGGCCGCTGTACGCGGGGCACGCCGACCTGCCGTGGCCGGACGCCCCCCACCTGATCCTGTGGCACGCGCTGACCCTGCTGCGCGAGTACCGCGGCGACGGGCACATCGCGGCATTGCAGACCGCCGGCCTGACCGGGATCGAGTCCCTCGTCACCCACACCGCCGCGGGTATCGGATTCAGCGAGGACTTCGCCCGCGCGCGCCGCGGCTGGAGCAGGGAGGAGTGGGCCGACGCGGAGTCGACGCTGCGCTCGCGCGGACTGCTCGACCGCTCCGGTGCGCTGACCGACGAGGGCTTCGAGGTCCGCGAACTCGTCGAGGACCTGACCGACGACCTCGCGGCGGCGCCGTGGGCGGCGCTGGGCGAAGCCAAGGCCGACCGGCTGACGGAACTCGCGCTGCCGTGGCGGGACGCCCTCGTGGAGTCCGGCGTGTTCCCCGCGCAGATGTTCGGCCCGCGTTACGGTGACGCACGGTAACGTCAACGGTCGTCAGTGGCGTCGAGCGCACGGCGGCGGGCCCTGTGGGATCCACCCCAAAGGCCGCCGACCCCGTCCGATCGGCCGCTACTGTCGACGCAGCAGTCGGAAGGGGGACGCAACGACGGTCGCCCGCCGGCGAAACCCGACCAATTTCATGGAGGAACGCATGAGCGCCTACCGGACCGTAGTCGTCGGAACCGACGGTTCCGAGTCGTCGTACCGCGCCGTCGAGAAGGCAGCAGCCCTCGCCGGCGACGCCGAGGCCCGCCTCGTCATCGCGTGCGCCTACTACCCGGTGGATCCGAAGGACAGCGCCCGCGCCGCCGACGTGCTCGGTGAGGACGCCTACCAGGTGACCGGATCGGCGCCCACCTACGACATCCTGCGCACCGCCCGGGAGAAGGCCCACGCAGCCGGTGCCACGAACGTCCTCGAACGGGCCGTCGTCGGGGCTCCCGTCGACTCGCTCCTCGAACTGGTCGACGAGGTGGAGGCGGACCTGCTCGTCGTGGGCAACCGGGGCCTGAACACCCTCACCGGCCGGTTGCTCGGCTCCGTACCCTCGGATCTGGCCCGCAAGTCGACCTCGGACGTGCTCATCGTGCACACCGTCCGCTGACGCGTCGATCAGCAGTAGGTCTCGCGGGCGGCACCCACGTAGAACCGGGCGGCGTCGTCGCCCTGCAACGCCGCCCGCGAGACGGACGCCGCGAAGGCCGCGACGGACCGGACCGAGCCGAGGATCTGCTCTTCCGGCAGGCCGGCGGCCAGCTGGGCACACGTCCCACGGACCAGTGCCACCAGCGTCTCGTCGGGCACCCCGGCGGCCAGCCCCACCTCGGCCAGTGCCTGCTTGAACCGCAGGGCCGGCCCGTCCAGCGCCTCCGGCTCGACCGGTGCGGCCGCCATCGGGACCGTGACCGGGACGGCGGCCGCGGAGTCCTCCGAGGCCGCGGTCCCCGTACAACCCGCGGTGGTGGCGAGGACCCCGAACCCTGCCAGGATGCGCGCCCAGCGCCCCCGAGCCCACACCGCTCTCACCGCCCCGCCTCCCGCTCCGACCGGTCGCACGTTCGCCCGCAACATACCGCCCGGCGGAACGGCGCAGGCGGTGACACGGCACATCGGTGACCCCTCACAGCCGGGCCGGCGCCACCAGCGCCGCCAGCGCCTCGGGCAGCTTTCCCGTGTGCAGCACCCCCAGCCGTTGGGTGGCGCGGGTGAGCGCCACGTACAGGTCGTTGAGCCCGCGAGGCGACTCCGCCACGATGGCGGTCGGCTCCACCAGCAGCACCGAATCGAATTCCAGTCCCTTGACGTCCTTCACGGTGGACACCCGCACCGAATCCGACCGGAGATGCGCCCACTGCGCCGCGAGGTCGTGCGGCACGATCACCGCCGTGAGGCCCGGGCCGTCCTCGGCTGCGAGGGCGCCGTGCACGGCTTCGAGGAGTCCGTCCGCGTCGACGTTCCGGACCCACGGCGCGAACCCGGACTCGCGCACCGAGCGGGGCGGCACCTGGTGCGGATCGATCTCGGCGAGGACCGCATGTGCGATCTCCATGATCTCCGCGGGTGTGCGGTAATTGACGGTCAGCTCGGCCTTCTTCCACCGGTTGGCCACGTACGGCTCCAGGATCCGCTGCCAGGACGAGCTGCCGGCCGGATCCCCGGTCTGCGCGGTGTCGCCGACCAGGGTCATCCAACGGTTCGGGATGCGCCGCATCAGCATCCGCCAGGCCATCTCGGACAGCTCCTGTGCCTCGTCGACGATCACGTGCCCGTACGCCCAGGTCCGGTCCCCGGCGGCCCGTTCGGCCGTGGTCTCGTGGCTCGAGCGGCTCTGTCGCTGCGCCAGCTGGTCGGCGTCGATCAGGTCGTACGCCATCAGGATCTCCGGATCCAGCTCGTCCTCGAGATCCTGCGGGGCCGACCCCGTCAGGATGTCCAGGGCGCCCTGCGCGTCGGCGATCTGCTTGCGCCACCGCCGCGCGGCACGCTCTCGCTCGGCGGCGTCGTCGACGCCGAGCAACTCGGCGAGTTCATCGAGCAGTGGTGCGTCCGCGGCGCTGAACACCCGCGTCGCCGAGGGGCGCAGCAGCAGCGCGCGCCGGTCCTCGTCGAGTTGCGGCGCCGCCGACGCGAGCCGCTCCCGGGACGCGAACAGCTCCGCGAGCACCTGCTGCGGGCTCAGCTGCGGCCACAGCGAGTCGATCGCCGCCGTGATGTCGCGGTCCGCCCGCATCTCGGCCCGGATGTCGTCGATGTCGTCCCGGCTCAACAGATTTCCGCCGTCGACCAGATTCGCGCCGATGATCGACGCGAGCTGGTCGGCGAGCGCGTCCACCACCGCGGAGACGAAGATCGGGCGAGCCAGGTTGTGCGGCCGGCGCGACGACCGGGCCCGGCCCCGCGCCCGCGTGACCGTCTTGCGGTCGAGGGCCAGCCGGTAGGTGTCGAAGACCAGGGGGATCGGCGTCGCCGGGATCTCCTGACGGTCCCGCACCGCCTTCTTCAGCACCTCGATCATGTCGAGCGAGCCCTTGATCGCGCCCGCCTCGAGGGAATCCTCGACGGTCGCGCGCACCCCCGGATACAGGTCACCGATCGTGGACAGCAACACGCCGGTCTCGCCGAGGGACGGCAGCACCTGCCCGATGTAGTCCAGGAACGTCGAGTTCGGACCGACGATGAGCACACCGCTCTTCGCGAGCTGCCGACGGTACGTGTACAGCAGGAACGCCGCCCGGTGCAGGGCCACCGCGGTCTTCCCGGTGCCCGGGCCGCCCTGGACGACGAGCACGCTCTTGTGCTCGGACCGGATGATCGCGTCCTGCTCGGCCTGGATCGTCGCGACGATGTCGTGCATCTGCCCGGTCCGCGCGGCGTTCAACGCGGCCAGCAGGGCCGACTCGCCGGCGACACCCCCCGCCGAAACGGTGGCGTCGTGCGCCCGGGCCGCGCCGAGATCGAGGTACTCGTCGTTGAGTGCGGTGATCGCGCGGCTCCGCGACCGGATGTGCCGGCGCCGCGTCACGCCCTCCGGCGCCGCCGGCGTCGCCAGATAGAACGGCCGTGCCAACGGCGCACGCCAGTCCAGCAGCAGCGGCTCGTAGTCGTTCGCCTCGTCGAGGATGCCGATGCGGCCGATGTACCGCACCTCGGCCCCGTCGCCGTCCTCGCCGTCGCGCACGTCGATCCGGCCGAAGCACAGCCCGTGCTCGGCGGCGTCGTATTTCGCGATGTCCTCCGTGTACAGCTGTGTGAAGGACTCCCGCTCGCTGCGGGCCTGCGGAGTGCCGCCGGTGTCGAGCAGCACCCGGCTCAGCCGGGTCTTGGCGTACGCCCGCATGGAGTCGAGGTGGCCGTACAGCATCGACAGGTAGTCCTGCTCACGCTCATGGTCGGGGTGGGACAGGCCATCGGCCGGCAAGGGGTCTCCTCGGGGTCGGACGGGCGGCGGGTGCGCCGCCACGAAGTGCCCAAGAAGTCTAGTGGCGGTCCCGCACCCGCGCAGAATCGCCGGGTGCGGGACCGTACCGTGCTGTCAGCGCTGCAACTGCAGGCGGGCGCGGGTGAGGGCCTCCTCGGCGCGGTGACGGGCCTGCTGGGCCAGCAACAGGGAACGCTCCTCCGCCGTCAGCGCCCGCTCGCGGGCGACCTTCGCCAGCTCCGGGCCGCGGTCGCGGGCCGTGCCCCACAGCAGCGCACTCCGTTCCCGGGCGACCTCGGCGAGTTCGGGTCCGCGTTCCTTGGCGACGTCGAGCAGTTCGGTGCCGCGTTCGCGGGCGACCTCGGCGAGCTCGGGTCCGCGTTCCTTGGCGACGTCGAGCAGTTCGGTGCCGCGTTCGCGGGCGACCTCGGCGAGCTCGGGTCCGCGTTCGCGGGCGACGCCCAGCAGGTGCGTGCCGCGTTCGCGGGCGACCTCGGCGAGCTCGGGTCCGCGTTCGCGGGCGACGCCCAGCAGGTGGCTTCCGCGTTCGCGGGCGGTGCCGGCCACCTCCGCCGCCTCCTCGGACAGGGCCCGGACCCGCTCGGCCGCCTTGTGCAGGCCCTCGGTGACCGCTTCGCCCGCGGCGTCGTCCTGATGCGGCAGGACGCCGGCGACGGCCACCTGGGCGCGCCGTGCGGCCCGCCGTCCGCGCCACCCCAACGACGGCTTGCCTTCGGTGTCCACCGCGGTGATGATCAGCCCGCCGAGCAGGCTGACGTTCTTGAGGAACTGGGTGCGCTGGATGGCCCGGGCCTCCGCATCCTCGACGTTCCAGAAGTCGTGGCCCGCCACCGTCGTGGGCACGAGCGTGGTGGCCAGGGCGAGAGCCGCGAGCCGCGGTGCCTTCCCGACCGCGAGCAGCGCACCCGCCCCGATCTGCACGGCGGCATTGATCCGCACGAGCGTCTCCGGATCGTTCGTGAGCTTCTCGCTCACCGTGCCGGGGAGCTTCTCCGTCACCGTGTCGGGCAGCATGCCCACCGCCCGGTCGAGTCCCGGCTGCGCTGCCGCCGCCTTGGTGGACGAGTCTCTCAGCGCGTCGATGCCTCCGGCGACGAAGACCGACGCGAGCATGGGGCGGGCAATTCTGCGGACAATCATGTGCTTCCTCCCGTGATCGGTGGCGGTTCCACCTTTGCACGCATACCCCGCCGCCCGGCGCGATATGCGCGTCCGGCCCGGATCACGCGCCGGACGATGCGCGCCGAGGTGGCACGATGTGCGGCGTGAACGGTGGGGGAGAAGCGACACGGGTCGGCGACATCGGTGGGGCCCGGGTGCGCGTGGTGCGGACGACGACATCGGTCCGGGTCGAGGCCACGATTCCGGTGCCGGCCGCGGCGCTGTTCGGGGTGATGCGGGACCCGCTGCGGCACAGTGAGATCGACGGCTCGGGCACGTTGCGCGTGCCCGCGGGGCAGTCCCCGATCACCGCCGTCGGACAGCGCTTCTCCGCGCAGGTGCACTTTCCCGGCCGCACGGCGTATCCGGTGGTCAACCACGTGGTGGCGTTCGAACCGGACAGGCTGCTGGCGTGGCTGCCGGCCGACCCGGACACGCCGCCGCTCGGCATCCGATGGGAGTGGTCCTTCACCGGGACCCCGGGGGCGCTGCGGTGAGCCAGACCTGCGACTGGTCTGCGGTGACCGACACCGCGTACCTGCGCCGCGTGCAGCTTCCGCGGGTCTCGTCCGAGCAGATGTCCGCGAGCCTCGCCCGGCTCGGGCGCGCGGCGCGTTCCTGAACCGCCCCGGGCGCCGACGATGCCGGAGTCCGGTGTGTTGCATGTCACGCACACCCCACCTCTTTGATTGCTAAACTACGCAAGTAGCAGCATCGCCCGCCGGCGGTGGCTCGGACGACGGGAACGGTGATGGTCGCGCAGGCGCGTCAGCCCCTCTATCGGATGAAGGCCGACTTCTTCAAGACGCTCGGACATCCGGCGCGCATCCGCGTCCTCGAGCTGCTCAGCGAGCGCGAGCATGCCGTCTCCGAGATGTTGCCCGAGGTGGGGATCGAACCCGCCAATCTCTCCCAGCAACTGGCGATCCTCCGCCGCGCAGGCCTGGTCACCGCGCGCCGGGAGGGGCTGTCGGTGACGTACGCGCTGACGTCGCCGCGGGTCGCGGAACTGCTGGGCGTCGCCCGCGCCATCCTCACGGGGGTCGTCGCCGGACAGGCGGAACTGCTCGAAGAGGACGTAGCCGAACCGGCGGGCCGAGTGCGCCGCTGAGCCGGTCGCGCACCGGGGCGCTTCGCGCGCATTGATTGCAGACTTTATTAAGTGCTTATTTATTGTTTGTGGTGGAGGCACGATGTCGATGTCGACAGAGCAGCATGATGCGGTGACCGGGCGCACGGAGGAAGAGGTGACGGGAGCCGGCCCCGTCCTGGCTCGCGCCGCGCGGTCGGTCGCCGCGCTGATGCCGCGCTGGGGCGAGTGGAAACCGGCCCTGCGTTCGCCCCGCGCCGATCTGACCGCCGGACTCGTCGTCGCCCTCGTCGCGTTGCCCCTCGCACTCGGCTTCGGCATCAGCTCCGGTCTGGGGGCCGCGGCGGGCCTCGCGACCGCCGTCGTCGCGGGTGTGGTCGCCGCCGTGTTCGGCGGCTCCCGCTTCCAGGTGTCGGGCCCGACCGGCGCGATGACCGTCGTCCTGGTGCCGATCTTCCACGAGCACGGCGCCTCCGGCGTCCTCGCGGTGGGACTCGTCGCCGGCGTCGTTCTTGTGGTTCTCGCCTTCGCCGGCATCGGCCGGGCGGTGCGCTTCATGCCCGCCCCGGTGATCGAGGGCTTCACCGCCGGGATCGCCGTCGTCATCGCCCTGCAGCAGGTCCCGGCCGCGCTCGGCATCGCCCACGCCGAGGGGGAGAAGGTGTGGCAGAGCGCGTTCGACGCCGTCCGGCAGTTCGTCGACCAGCCGTCCCTCCTGCCCACGGCCGTGGCGGTGCTTGTCGCGACGGCCATCCTGATCGGGGGCCGGTACCTGCCGAAGCTGCCGTTCTCGCTCGTCGCGGTGGTGGTGGCCACTGTCGTCGCGCAGCTGTTCCATCTGGACGTCACGCGGATCGGGTCCATCCCGTCCGGCTTCAGTGTCCCCAGCCTCGGATTCCTCGACCTCGGCGAGCTGACGTCGCTTCTCGCGCCGGCGCTCGCGGTGGCCGCGCTCGCGGCCCTCGAATCGCTGCTGTCCGCGACCGCCGCGGATTCGATGAGCGTCGGCACCCGGCACGACCCGGACCGGGAGTTGTTCGGGCAGGGCCTGGCCAACATCGCCGCCCCCCTGTTCGGCGGTGTTCCGGCCACGGGCGCGATTGCCCGGACGGCCGTCAACGTCCGCTCGGGGGCGCGGTCGCGGCTGTCCGCCCTCACCCACGCCGTCATCCTCGCCGGGATCGTCTACCTCGCCTCGCCGCTCGTCGCGCAGATCCCCCTTGCCGCGCTCGCCGGCGTTCTGCTCGCCACCACGGTGCGCATGGTCGAAACCGCCTCGATCGTCGCGATCACGCGGGCCAGCCGCGCGGATGCGATCGTCATGATGGTGACGTTCCTGGTCACCGTCGCCCTCGACCTCGTGACGGCGGTGGCGATCGGTGTCGGGTTCGCTGCGGTTCTCGCGCTGCGGGCGGTCGCCAAGTCCGCCCGGATCGAGCAGGTTCCCCTGGACGAGGAAGGGGATCACGCCGCCGAGGAACACGAGCTGCTGCGCGAGCACATCGTCGCGTACCGGATCGACGGCGCTCTGTTCTTCGCCGCGGCCCACCGGTTCCTGCTCGAGCTCGCCGACGTCACGGACGTCAAGGTCGTGATCCTGCGCATGTCCCGGGTGACGGCCATCGACGCCACCGGCGCCCTCGTCCTCAAGGACGCCATCACCAAGCTCGAGCACCGGCACATCACGGTCCTGATCTCCGGGGCCAGACCGGAGCACCTGCGGCCGCTGTCCGCGCTGGGCGTCTTCACCACCAAGGACAGTGAGGAGCGGCACGTCTTTGCGACCACGCCCCGAGCGATCGCCTACGCCCGCATGCTGGTGCTGCCGGAACACCGCTACGCCCCGGCCGCCGCCGGTTCCGAGGGGAAGCGGGCGGGAGATTCCGAAGCTCTTCCGGGCGAGTAGAATCGACGGTGTGACCGGCCCTCGTGGCAGCCTGGTTCTCCTCACCCGGTAACGCCAGGTGAGCACGGGGACCGGTCGCCTGCCGTCGGCGGGACCGGCGGGGCGCAGGTGGCCGGGGGCCGTGCGTGCCGCGGCTCGCCTCCCGGGGCCGCCCGGTTCCGGCCAGTAGCATCTGCTCCGTGACCGACTCGACCGCGAGTACCAGCCGTCCTGCCGCCCTGCGCGTTCTCGTCTACAGCGACGACGCCGACACGCGCGAGCAGGTCACCCGGGCGCTGGGCCGGCGACCCGATCCCGAGCTCCCCGAACTCGACTTCGTCGAGGTGGCGACCGAGCCGATGGTGATCCGCCGCATGGACGCCGGCGGTATCGACCTCGCGATCCTGGACGGCGAGGCGGCCCCCGCCGGGGGAATGGGGATCGCCAAGCAACTCAAGGACGAACTCGAACAGTGCCCGCCCGTCGTCGTGCTGACCGGCCGGGCGGACGACGCGTGGCTGGCCGACTGGTCCCGGGCCGAGGCCGCGGTGCCGCGGCCTCTCGACCCGTTCCGCCTCGCGGAGACGGTCGTCGCGCTGCTACGCGGCCGCAACGCCACCTGAGGGCGGCGGCGAAGCGGGCGCCGTCCGGCAGGCCCGGGCATCGGCCCGCCGCCCGGCAGGCCCGGGCATCGGCCCGCGGCCCAGGCGAACTGCCGGCGCCGGCGTCCCCGCACGGGTCGGGCGAAACGGAGAAATCACGCCGCGTCGTATCCGCCTCGGCGGGACACCACGCCGGTAGGCTGAGCCGTACATCACAATGATGCGGCTGAAGTGACTGACGGCACTGTCCCCGTATCGTGATCGTTCGGCCCCAGCGGCCGGAGGAGGTCGGCAAGGGCAACGGGGTCGGCGCGTGGGGCCGGCTCGCACGGAGAGGAGCCAGGCGCATGAACGTCTACATCCCGATCCTCGTGCTCGGGGGGATAGCGGTCGCCTTCGCCGTGTTCTCCGTAGTCGTGTCCTCGGTGATCGGCCCGAGCCGCTACAACCGAGCCAAGCTCGAAGCCTATGAGTGCGGGATCGACCCGACGCCGCAGCCGCCGGGGGGTGGCAGGTTCCCGGTGAAGTACTACCTGACGGCCATGCTGTTCATCATCTTCGACATCGAGATCGTCTTCCTCTATCCGTGGGCCGTGCACCTCGATGCCCTGGGGGTCTTCGGGCTGGCCGCGATGGCGCTGTTCGTGTTCAACGTCGCCGTCGCCTACGTCTACGAGTGGCGGCGGGGTGGTCTCGGCTGGGACTGACCGCGGCAGGTATTGGGCGCGACAGGGAATGGGATTGTGCCGTAATGGATTCGAACACCGACCGAAAGTGATAAGAGTCGGACATGGGTCTCGAGGAGAAGTTGCCGAGCGGCTTTCTGCTGAGCACGGTGGAGAGCTTCGCCGGTTTCGCGCGCAAGGGTTCGCTGTGGCCCGCGACCTTCGGGCTCGCGTGCTGCGCGATCGAGATGATGACCACCGTGTCGCCGCGGTTCGACATCGCGCGGTTCGGGATGGAGGCGTTCCGCGCCTCGCCGCGACAGGCCGACCTCATGATCGTCGCCGGCCGGGTCAGCCAGAAGATGGCCCCGGTGCTGCGGCAGGTCTACGACCAGATGGTCGAGCCGAAATGGGTGCTGGCCATGGGTGTGTGCGCCTCCTCGGGCGGCATGTTCAACAACTACGCCGTCGTGCAGGGTGTCGACCACATCGTTCCCGTCGACATCTACCTACCCGGGTGCCCGCCCCGGCCGGAGATGCTGCTGCATGCCGTCCTGATGCTGCACGAGAAGATCCAGCAGATGCCGCTCGGCGTGGACCGGGACAAGGCCGTGCAGGCCGCCGAGGAGGCGGCCCTGGCCGCCGCCCGGCCCGTCGTGCCCACCCTCGAGGTGCGGGGGTCGGCCCGGTGACCGCCTCCTCCGACAACGAACGGTCCTCGCGCCCTACGGATCCCGCAGCGCGCAGGCAGGACGCCGCACTGCCGGTGGACCGGGTGGCCACCACCGGCCCCGAGGGAACGCTGCCGGCGCGGCCCGACGGCGGCGCCGAGGTGATCGGCGTCCGCAAGGGCATGTTCGGGGTCCGCGGCAGCGGCGACACCTCCGGCTACGGGCGGCTCGTGCGCCCGGTGACCCTGCCCGGGGGCACCCCGCGCCCGTACGGCGGGTACTTCGACGACGTGGCCGATGCCCTGCACGCCGCCGTCGCCGAGTCCGGGGTGGATTTCGCGGCGGCGATCGAGAAGGTCGTCGTCCATCGCGGTGAGCTGACCTTCCACGTCCGTCGCGAGCACCTTCCCGAGGTGGCCCGGCGGTTGCGCGACGAACCGGACCTGCGCTTCGAACTGTGCCTCGGCGTCGACGGGGCGCACTACCCGCAGGACACCGGCCGCGAACTGCACGCCGTGTATCCGCTCATGTCGATCACCCACAACCGCCGCATCCGGCTCGAGGTGTCGGCCCCGGACGCCGACCCCCACATCCCGTCGCTGTACGGGGTGTATCCGACCAACGACTGGCACGAGCGCGAGACCTACGACTTCTTCGGGATCGTCTTCGACGGCCACCCGTCGCTGACCCGCATCGAGATGCCCGACGACTGGTCGGGGCATCCGCAACGCAAGGACTATCCGCTCGGCGGCATCCCCGTCGAGTACCACGGGGCGGAGATCCCGCCGCCCGACGAGCGGAGGGCGTACAGCTGATGACCGACATCACCGAGGGGCCGGTCCACACCGTCGTCGGTGAGGACTGGGACAGCATCGTCGAGGCCGCCCGCGCCTCGGCCGCCGACCGCGGCGACGAACGCATCGTGGTCAACATGGGGCCGCAGCACCCGTCGACGCACGGCGTCCTGCGACTCGTGCTCGAGATCGAGGGCGAGACCGTCACCGAGGCCCGCTGCGGAATCGGCTACCTGCACACCGGCATCGAGAAGAACCTCGAGTACCGCACCTGGACCCAGGGCGTCACCTTCGTCACCCGGATGGACTACCTGTCGCCGTTCTTCAACGAGACCGCCTACTGCCTCGGTGTCGAGAAGCTGCTCGACATCACCGACGCGATCCCCGAACGGGCCACCGTGGTCCGGGTGCTGCTCATGGAGCTCAACCGGATCTCCTCGCACCTCGTCGCCCTGGCCACCGGCGGCATGGAACTCGGCGCGATGACCGCGATGTTCCTCGGTTTCCGTGAGCGGGAACTGATCCTCGACGTGTTCGAGACGATCACCGGTCTGCGCATGAACCACGCCTACATCCGTCCCGGCGGGCTCGCGCAGGACCTGCCGGCCGGGGCGGTCGAAAAGATCCGCGACCTGCTCGACCTGCTGCCGCGGCGACTGCGGGACATGGCGGACCTGCTCAACGAGAACCACATCTGGAAGGCCCGCACCCAGGGCATCGGCTACCTCGACCTGACCGGCTGCATGGCCCTCGGCATCACCGGTCCCGTCCTGCGTTCGACCGGCCTGCCGCACGACCTGCGCAAGTCGCAACCGTACTGCGGCTACGACACCTACGAGTTCGACGTGTGCACCGACACCGGGTGCGACGCCTACGGCCGCTACCTGATCCGGATCGACGAGATGAAGGAGTCGATCAAGATCGTCGAGCAGTGTCTCGACCGGCTACGGCCCGGACCGGTCATGGTGGAGGACAAGAAGATCGCCTGGCCGGCCGACCTGTCCCTCGGCGCGGACGGTCTCGGCAACTCCCCGGAGCACATCCGGAAGATCATGGGCAACTCGATGGAGGGCCTGATCCACCACTTCAAGCTCGTCACCGAGGGCTTCCGCGTCCCACCCGGCCAGGTGTACACCGCCGTCGAGTCCCCGCGCGGGGAACTGGGCGTGCACATGGTCAGCGACGGTGGCACCCGGCCGTACCGGGTGCACTTCCGGGACCCCTCCTTCACGAACCTGCAGGCGGTGTCCGCGATGTGCGAGGGCGGCATGGTCGCCGACGTCATCGCCGCGGTCGCCAGCATCGATCCCGTGATGGGGGGAGTGGACCGTTGACACCGGAGCAGCGCGTAGCGATCGAGCCGGACCCTGCCTCCGGCCCCGTGTTCATCCAGTTCGGCCCACGCCCCGAGGAGCGGTCCCGGTTGGTGCGGCCGGGCGCCCGCGAGCGGTACCCGGCGGACGTGCGGACCCGCCTCGAGACCGATGCCGCGGAGATCATCGGCCGCTACCCGCAGCCACGCTCCGCCCTGCTGCCGCTGCTGCACCTGGTGCAGTCCGAGGACGGGTACATCACCCCGGCCGGCGTCGAGTTCTGCGCCGACCGGCTCGGGCTCACCGGCGCCGAGGTCGGCGCGGTGGCCACGTTCTACTCCATGTACCGGCGCGAGCCCACCGGTGACTACCTCGTCGGCGTCTGCACCAACACCCTGTGCGCGATCATGGGCGGCGACGAGATCCTCGAAGCGCTCGAGGAACACCTCGGGCTGCGCACCGCAGCCGCCGGCACCGCGCAGGACGCGGCCGGCGCCGTCACCGAAGCCGGCGCCGTCACCCTCGAGCACCTCGAATGCAACGCCGCCTGCGACTTCGCGCCCGTCGTGATGGTCAACTGGGAGTTCTTCGACCACCAGACCCCGGACTCGGCCCGCGCGCTCGTCGACGATCTGCGCGCCGGCCGGCCCGTCACGCCCACCCGGGGCGCACCGCTGTGCACCTTCCGGCAGACCGCCCGCATCCTCGCCGGGTTCCCGGACGAGCGTCCCGGCGCCCTGGCGGCCGGCGGCAGCGCGGGTGCGGCATCGCTCGCGGGCCTGCGCATCGCCCGGGAGCGGGGCATGCGGGCGCCCGCCCCGGAGCCGGAACAGCCCTCCGACCCGGTCGCCGGACCCCGATCCGAAGGAGGCTGACGTGGCGTTGACCCCTGTCCTGAGCCGGTACTGGGACGAGCCCGAGTCCTGGACGCTCGACACCTACCGTCGCCACGACGGATACGAGGGCCTGCGCAAGGCACTGCGCATGCCCCCGGACGAGGTGATCGCCACCGTCAAGGAGGCGGGCCTGCGCGGCCGCGGCGGCGCCGGCTTCGCCACCGGCGTGAAGTGGAGCTTCATCCCCCAGGGCGACGGCAAACCCCACTACCTGGTGGTCAACGCCGACGAATCCGAACCGGGCACCTGCAAGGACATGCCCCTGCTGCTGGCCACACCGCACGCGCTCGTCGAAGGCGCCGTCATCGCGGCGTACGCCATCCGCGCCGCGCACGCCTTCGTCTACGTCCGCGGCGAGGTGGTGCCGGTGCTGCGCCGGCTGCAGGCCGCGGTCGCCGAGGCGTACGCCGCGGGCTTCCTCGGCCGCGACATCCTCGGCAGCGGCTACGACCTCGAACTCGTCGTCCACGCCGGCGCCGGGGCGTACATCTGCGGTGAGGAGACCGCGCTGCTGGACTCCCTCGAGGGCCGGCGCGGCCAGCCCCGGCTGCGCCCGCCGTTCCCCGCCGTGGCGGGCCTGTACGCGCGCCCGACGGTCGTCAACAACGTCGAGTCGATCGCGAGCGTGCCGTCGATCCTGCACAACGGGATCGAGTGGTTCCGCTCCATGGGGACCGAGAAGTCGCCGGGCTTCACGCTCTACTCCCTGTCCGGTCACGTGACGACGCCCGGCCAGTACGAGGCGCCCCTGGGAATCACCCTGCGGGAGCTGCTCGACTATGCGGGCGGCGTCCGGGCCGGGCACCGGCTGAAGTTCTGGACCCCCGGCGGCTCGTCGACGCCCCTCTTCACCGACGAGCACCTCGACGTCCCGCTCGACTACGAGGGCGTCGCCGGGGCCGGTTCCATGCTGGGCACCAAGGCGCTGCAGATCTTCGACGACACCACCTGCGTGGTGCGCGCGGTGCTGCGCTGGACCGAGTTCTACGCGCACGAGTCGTGCGGCAAGTGCACCCCGTGCCGGGAGGGCACCTACTGGCTGGTGCAGATCCTGCGGCGGCTCGAGCGAGGCGAGGGAACCGGAGCCGACCTGGACAAGCTGCTCGACCTCTCCGACAACATCCTCGGCAGGTCGTTCTGCGCCCTCGGCGACGGAGCGACCAGCCCGATCACGTCCTCGATCAAGTACTTCCGCGACGAGTACCTGGCGCACTTCGAGCAGGGCGGCTGCCCGTTCGACCCGCACCTGTCCACCGTCATGGCCGGTGCGGGCCGACCGAACGACGGGGGTGCGCGATGAGCGTCCACACCAACCACGACACCACCGGCCTGCCGACCCCGCCCGACCTGGTGACCGTCGTCGTCGACGGCGTCGAGATCAGCGTCCCGAAGGGCACCCTCGTCATCCGCGCCGCGGAACTGCTCGGCGTCCAGATTCCCCGATTCTGCGACCACCCGCTGCTCGAACCCGTCGGCGCGTGCCGCCAGTGCCTGGTCGACGTGGAGGGCCAGCGCAAGCCCGTCGCCTCGTGCACGACCCCGGTGACGGACGGAATGGTCGTGCACACGCAGCTGACGTCGCCCGTGGCCGACAAGGCGCAGAAAGGCGTGATGGAGCTGCTGCTGATCAACCATCCGCTGGACTGCCCGGTCTGCGACAAGGGCGGCGAATGTCCCCTGCAGAACCAGGCGATGTCGAACGGGCGCGCCGAGTCCCGCTTCACCGAGGTCAAACGCACGTTCCCCAAACCGATCTCGCTCTCCTCTCAGATCCTCCTGGACCGTGAGCGATGCGTGCTCTGCGCCCGGTGCACGCGGTTCTCCCAGCAGATCGCAGGCGACCCCTTCATCGAACTGATGGAACGGGGCGCCCTGCAGCAGGTCGGCATCTACGAGAAGGAGCCGTTCGAGTCGTACTTCTCCGGCAACACCGTGCAGATCTGCCCGGTCGGCGCACTCACGGGGGCGGCCTACCGGTTCCGTGCCCGGCCGTTCGACCTGGTGTCGAGCCCGAGCGTGTGCGAACACTGCGCCAGCGGCTGCGCCCAGCGCACCGACCACCGGCGCGGGACGGTGCTGCGCCGGCTGGCCGGCGACGACCCGCAGGTCAACGAGGAATGGAACTGCGACAAGGGCCGGTGGGCCTTCACCTACGCCACCCAGCCCGACCGCCTCACCACCCCGTTGGTCCGGGGCGACGACGGCACGCTCGCGCCCGCCTCGTGGCGCGACGCCCTGCGGGTCGCCGCCCGCGGCCTGACCGCCGCCCGCGGCCGTACCGGCGTGCTCGTCGGCGGCCGCGTCACCGTCGAGGACGCGTACGCGTACGGCAAGTTCGCGCGTATCGGACTGGGCACCAACGACATCGACTTCCGGGCGCGTCCGCATTCCGCCGAGGAGGCACAGTTCCTGGCGGCCCGGGTCGCCGGGCGATGGCCCGGCGCCGGCGCCGTGACCTACGACGACCTGGAGCACGCCCCCGCGGTGCTGCTCGTCGGATTCGAGCCCGAGGACGAGTCGCCGATCGTGTTCCTGCGGCTGCGCAAGGCGGTCCGCAGACGGGGACTGGCGGTGTGCGCGATCGCACCGTTCGCGAGCCGTGGCCTCGAGAAGCTGTCCGGCCGGCTCCTGCCGGCCGTCCCGGGCGCCGAACCGGACCTGCTCGACGCCCTCCACCTCGCCGGCCGGCCCGGACACCGGGACGTCGCGGAGACCGCCGAACTCCTACGCCGACCCGGGGCGGTCGTCCTGGTGGGGGAGCGGCTGGCCGCAGTGCCGGGGGCGCTGTCGGCCGTCGGCCGTCTCGCCGACGACACCGGTGCGCGGCTGGCGTGGATCCCGCGGCGGGCCGGTGAACGCGGTGCGCTGGAGGCCGGGGCCCTGCCGGGACTTCTGCCCGGCGCCCGCCCGGTCGCCGACGCCGGCGCCCGACGCCAGGTCGCTGCCGTCTGGGGCGTGCCGGACCTGCCGCCGTCCGCCGGCCGGGACACGGCGCAGATCCTCACCGACGCCGCGTCGGGCGCGCTCGGAGCCCTGGTGATCGGCGGGGTCGACGTCGACGACCTGCCCGACCCGCACGCCGCCGTCGCCGCGGTCGACGCCGCCGGCTTCGTCGTCAGCCTGGAACTGCGGCGCAGCGCGATCACCGACCGGGCCGACGTCGTCTTCCCCGTCGCACCCGCGGTGGAGAAACCGGGAACCTTCCTCGATTGGGAGGGCCGGGAGCGCCCCTTCGCCGCCGCGCTGCGCAACACCGGCGCCCTGCCGGATCAGCGGGTCCTCGGCGCGATCGCCGACGAGATGGGGGTCCGCCTCGGCCTCGCCGACGCCGCGGCGGCCCTCGACGAGCTCGTGGCGCTGGGCTCCTGGGGCGGCGGGCCTGCCGGTCCGCCGGACGTCGCGCCGCGGGACCGCCCGGAGCCGGGTCCCGGTGAGGCGGTGCTCGCGGGATGGCGGATGCTCCTCGACCGCGGACGGATGCAGGACGGTGAACCGCATCTCGCCGGGACCGCCCGGCGGCCGGTGGCGCGGCTGTCCGCCGCCACCGCCGCCGAGATCGGCGCGGATGCCGGGGATCCGGTGACCGTCGCGACGGACCGGGGCTCGATCACGCTGCCCCTGGTGATCACCGACATGCCCGAGCGGGTGGTGTGGGTGCCGCTCAATTCGCCGGGATGCGCGGTGCACCGGCAACTGGCCGCGTCCGTGGGGGACACCGTCCGCATCCGCCGGGGCGACGCCCGGTCGCAGGGGGTGCCCGATGAGTGACGCCGTGCTGTTCGGCGCCGCGGCGGTGCCGGCTCCCGGTGCCCTGTCGGCGCAGTCCGGGTACCCCGATCCGGCGTCGTTCGGCCAGGATCCGTGGTGGCTGGTCGTCGTGAAGGCGGTGGCCGTCTTCGCCTTCCTGGTGTTGACGGTGCTCGTCGCGATCCTTGCGGAACGAAAGATCCTGGCACGCATGCAGATGCGGGTCGGGCCGAACCGGGTGGGCCCGCGGGGGTTGCTGCAGAGCCTCGCCGACGGCGTCAAGCTCGCCCTGAAGGAGGGCATCGTGCCCGCGGGCGTGGACAAACCCATCTACGTCCTCGCGCCGATCATCGCGACGGTGCCGGCGTTCATGGCGTTCGCCGTCATCCCGCTCGGGCCGGTGGTCTCGGTGTTCGGCCAGCGCACCCCGCTGCAGTTGACGGACCTGCCCGTGGCCGTGCTGTACATCCTCGCGGCCACCTCGATCGGGGTCTACGGCATCGTGCTCGCCGGCTGGGCGTCCGGATCCACCTATCCGCTGCTGGGTGGTCTGCGCTCGACGGCGCAGGTGATCTCCTACGAGATCGCGATGGCGCTCTCGTTCGCGGCCGTCTTCCTGCTGTCGGGCACGCTGTCCACCTCCGGCATCGTCGCCGCCCAGGACGGCGTCTGGTACGTCTTCCTGCTCCTGCCCTCGTTCCTCATCTACGTCACGTCGATGGTCGGCGAGACCAACCGGGCACCGTTCGACCTGCCCGAGGCCGAGGGCGAACTCGTCGGCGGCTTCCACACGGAGTACTCGTCGCTGAAGTTCGCGATGTTCATGCTCGCCGAGTACGTCAACATGGTGACGGTCTCGGCGCTGGCCACCACCCTGTTCCTCGGCGGCTGGCGCGCGCCGTGGCCGCTGAACATGTGGGAGGGCGCGAACTCCGGCTGGGTGCCGCTGCTCTGGTTCGTCCTCAAGGTGTGGGGATTCCTGTTCCTGTTCGTCTGGCTGCGGGGCACACTGCCGCGGCTGCGGTACGACCAGTTCATGAACCTGGGCTGGAAGGTGCTGATTCCGGTGGCGCTCGCCTGGATCATGGTCGTCGCCGTGATCCGCGTCCTGCGCACGGAGGGCCTGGACCGGTGGCAGATCGTCCTCGCCTCGGCGGGTGTCCTCGTCGCCCTGGCGGTGCCGTCGCTCCTGTGGAACCGCATGCGCGCCGGCCGCCCCCGGCCCGGCGAGACCCCCGGGGGGACGGCGCCGGCCGAGCCGTTCGACCCGATGGCCGGGGGCTTCCCCGTCCCGCCGCTGCCCGGCCAGACGCTGCCGCCGCGGCGTCGACGCACCCCCGTCGCCGCAGCCGCCGAGGGCGGGAGCGGGCGCCGTTCCGATCCGATTACCGAGGAGAACCGCGATGCCTGACTTCCTCGATCCCGTCGCGGGATTCGGAGTGACCTTCCGGGCGATGTTCCACAAGGCCCAGACCGAGCGCTACCCCGAGCAGAAGGAACCGACCGCACCGCGCTACCACGGCCGCCATCAGCTCAACCGTCACCCCGACGGACTGGAGAAGTGCATCGGGTGCGAACTGTGTGCCTGGGCGTGCCCCGCCGACGCGATCTACGTCGAGGGCGCGGACAACACCGACACCGAGCGATACTCGCCGGGGGAGCGCTACGGGCGCGTCTACCAGATCAACTACCTGCGCTGCATCGGGTGCGGTCTGTGCATCGAGGCCTGCCCGACGCGGGCGCTGACCATGACCAACGAGTACGAGATGGCCGACGACAACCGGACGGACCTGATCTACGACAAGACCAGGCTGCTCGCGCCGCTCGCGCCCGGCATGGCCGCTCCGCCCCACGACATGTACCCGGGCACGACGGACGAGGACTACTACCTCGGCACGGTGACCGAGGCCGCGCCCGGCACCGCGTCGGCCGCCGACGGAACCGTCGAATCCGACCGGGAACCGCCGCAGCCGCGAGGCGGCCGTGATGTGGCGTGACCGGCGGAGAGGGGAGTGGTCTCGATGGACCCGATGACGCCGGCCCTGCTGGCGGCCGAGGCCTTCACCCGCACGTCCACCGGTGAGGCCGTGCTGTTCTGGATCCTCGGAACACTCGCGGTGATCGGCGCACTGGGCGTCGTCACCGCGACCAAGGCCGTGTACTCGGCGATGTTCCTCGCCGTCACCATGATCATCCTCGCGGTGTTCTACATCGCCCAGGACGCGTTGTTCCTCGGCGTCGTCCAGATCGTGGTGTACACGGGGGCGGTCATGATGCTGTTCCTGTTCGTGGTCATGCTCGTCGGCGTCGATTCCTCCGACGCGCTCGTCGAGACCCTGCGCGGCCAGCGGGTCGCCGCGATCGCGGCCGGCCTCGGATTCGGACTGCTGCTCGTCGGCGGACTCGGCAACGCCGCCGTCGGGGAGTTCGCCGGACTCGACGACGCGAACGCCGCAGGCAACATCGCCGGCCTGGCCGAGCTGATCTTCGTCCGGTACGTCTGGGCCTTCGAACTCACCGGAGCCCTGCTGATCACCGCCACGATCGGCGCCATGGTCCTCGCCCACCGGGAACGCTTCGGGCTGCGCAAGACCCAGCAGGAACTGTCGCAGGAACGCTTCCGCGCCGGCGGCCGCGCCACCCCGCTGCCGAGTCCCGGGGTCTATGCCCGCCACAACGCGGTCGACGTGCCGGCCCGGCTGCCCGACGGATCGTACTCGGACCTGTCGGTCAGCGAGGTGCTCCGGCGGCGGGCGATGTCCGCGGACGGAGCAGCCGGCCCACACGCGGGCGACGCACCCCGACGCGGCTCGTCCGGTGAGGAGGGATCGCGGTGAACCCCGAGAACTACCTGTACCTGTCCGCCCTGTTGTTCACCATCGGTGCGGCCGGTGTCCTGCTGCGCCGCAACGCGATCGTCGTGTTCATGTGCATCGAGCTCATGCTCAACGCCGCGAACCTGGCGTTCGTCACGTTCGCCCGTATGCACGGCAACCTCGACGGTCAGGTCATCGCGTTCTTCACCATGGTCGTCGCGGCCGCCGAGGTCGTCGTCGGCCTGGCGATCATCATGACCATCTTCCGTGCCCGGCGTTCGGTTTCCGTCGACGACGCCAACCTCCTGAGGTACTGACGACCCCGGACGGCCACACCCGTCCGCACACGCACGAGGAGGAGACTGTGCCCGAGACGACCGTGCCCGAGACGACGGCCCGCGCCGGCGGCGCCCCGACGGGCGGACCGGCATGAACGGCGGAATCTCGTCGACCGTCTGGCTGCTGCCCGCGCTGCCGCTGCTCGGCGCGGCCGTGCTGCTGCTGGCCGGCCGGCGCAGCGACCCGTGGGGACACCTGCTCGGCTGCGCGACGGCACTCGCCTCGTTCGCGGTCGGTGTCGCCCTCTTCGTCGACATGCTCGGCCACGACGCCGACGACCGTGCCGTGAATCAGAGCCTCTTCGAATGGGTACCGGTCGCGGGCCTGCAGATCGACTTCGGGCTCCAGCTCGACCAGCTGTCGATGTGCTTCGTGCTGCTGATCACCGGTGTCGGCTCGCTCATCCACATCTACTCGGTCGGGTACATGGCACACGGCCCCGACCCCTCCGGTCGCGCCGCCGGCTCCGCTTCGGGTTCGTCGGGTCGCTCCGCCGCTCCCGGGCGCCGGCTGTTCTTCGCCTACCTCAACCTCTTCCTTGCGGCGATGTTGCTGCTCGTCCTCGCCGACAACTATCTCGGCCTGTACGTGGGCTGGGAGGGGGTCGGGCTCGCCTCGTACCTGCTCATCGGGTTCTGGCAGTACAAGCCGTCCGCCGCGGCAGCCGCGAAGAAGGCGTTCGTCGTCAACCGCGTCGGCGACATGGGCCTGGCCGTCGCCATGATGATCATGTTCGCGACGTTCGGTTCCGTCACGTTCGACGACGTCTTCGGCGGGGCCGAGGGTGCGAGCGACGGCGTGCTCACCGCACTCGGCCTCGTGCTGCTGCTCGCCGCCTGCGGCAAGTCCGCGCAGGTGCCGCTGCAGTCCTGGCTCGGTGACGCGATGGAAGGCCCGACACCGGTGTCGGCGCTGATCCACGCGGCCACCATGGTCACCGCGGGCGTCTACCTGATCGTCCGGTCCGACGCGATCTTCGACCTCGCCCCCACCGCACAACTCGCCGTCGTGACCGTGGGGGCGGTGACCCTGCTGTTCGGGGCCGTCATCGGCTGCGCCAAGGACGACATCAAGAAGGCGCTGGCCGCGTCGACGATGAGCCAGATCGGCTACATGGTCCTCGCCGCGGGACTCGGTCCCGCCGGGTACGCCTTCGCGATCATGCACCTGCTCACCCACGGCTTCTTCAAGGCCGGACTGTTCCTCGGTGCCGGATCGGTGATGCACGGCATGAACGACGAGGTGAACATGCGGCGCTACGGCGGCCTGCGCACCGTCATGCCCGTCACGTTCGTCACCTTCGGCCTCGGCTACCTCGCGATCATCGGCGCTCCGCCGTTCGCCGGGTTCTTCTCCAAGGACAAGATCATCGAGGCCGCGTTCGGAGCGGGCGGCGCCGAGGGAGTCGTCCTCGGCACGGCCGCCCTGCTCGGTGCCGGCATCACCGCGTTCTACATGACGCGGGTGATGCTGATGACCTTCTTCGGCCGGCGCCGCTGGGCCGCCGACGTCCACCCCCACGAGGCGCCCGCCGTGATGACGGTGCCCATGATCGTGCTGGCCGTGGGCTCGGTCGGCGCCGGTGCTGCGCTCAGCCTGGGGGGAGCGCTGCAGAACTGGCTCGAGCCGGTGGTGGGGGCCTCCGAGATCGAACACGTGCTCCCGGTGTGGGTGATCACCGCCCTCACCCTCGCCGTCGTGCTCGCCGGTGTCGCGGTGGCCTACCGGCAGTACGCCCGGCGCGAGATTCCCGAGGTCGCCCCCGCCGACGTGTCGGCGTTCACCGTCGCCGCCCGCAGGGATCTCTACGGCGACACGGTCAACGAGGCGGTGTTCATGCGACCCGGGCGGTCCCTGACCACGACCCTGGTGACCGTCGACGACAAGGCGGTCGACGGGGCGGTCGACGGGATCTCCGCCACAGTCGGCGCTCTCTCCGTCCGGATGCGGCACCTGCAGACCGGTTTCGTGCGGTCCTACGGCTTGTCCATGTTGGTAGGCGCGGCCGTCGTGGTCGCGGCGATGGTGCTGGGGAGGCTGTAGTGGACGACTTTCCCTGGTTGACGACCCTGTGGGTGGTGCCGCTCGTCGGTGCCGTCGTCGTGCTGGCGCTTCCCGCCCGCATGCGGAGCCTCGCCAAGACGACCGCGCTGGCGGTCGCGTCCGTGGTGCTCGTACTGGCCTGCGCGCTGGCGGTCGGCTTCGATCCGGCAGGCGAGCAGTACCAGTACGTCGAATCCCACCCGTGGATTCCGGCCCTGGGCACCCGGTACACGCTGGGCGTGGACGGCATCGCGCTCGTGCTGGTGCTGCTGACCGCGGTGCTGCTTCCGTTGCTGATGCTGGCCGGCTGGAACGACGCGACACCGGCCGAGCCCGCCGCGACCGCTCGGGGAACCGCGCCGCGGCGTACCACGCAGCTGTACATGGCGCTGATGCTGACGGTCGAGGCGATGGTGATGGTGTCGTTCACCGCCCTCGACGTGCTGCTGTTCTACATCTTCTTCGAAGCGATGCTCATCCCCATGTATTTCCTCATCGGAGGATTCGGGGATCGTCTCGGGGACCGCACGCAGCGCTCCCGCGCGGCGGTGAAGTTCCTGCTCTACAACCTGTTCGGCGGACTGATCATGCTGGCCGCGGTCATCGGGCTGTACGTGGTCACCGCCCGGCAGGGCGCCGGCACCTTCGACTTCCGGGAAATCGTCGCCGCCGTCACCGGCGGCGGTCTCGGCGCCGACGCCGTGGTGCTGCACGCGCTGTTCCTCGGCTTCATGTTCGCCTTCGCCGTGAAGGCACCCCTGTGGCCGTTCCACACCTGGCTGCCCGGCGCCGCGGTGCAGGCCACCCCGGCCGGCGCGGTGCTGATGATGGCCGTGGTCGACAAGGTCGGCACGTTCGGCATGCTGCGCTACTGCCTGCAACTGTTTCCCGAGTCGTCGGTGTACTTCGCGCCGGTGATCGTCACCCTCGCGGTGATCGGCATCGTCTACGGCGCGGCGGTCGCCATCGGCCAGACGGACGTGATGCGCCTGATCGCCTACACCTCCATCTCGCACTTCGGGTTCATCATCCTCGGCATCTTCGCGATGACCAGCCAGGGGCAGGCCGGCTCGACCCTGTACATGGTCAACCACGGCATCTCCACCGCGGCGCTGTTCCTGATCGCCGGGTTCCTCGTCTCCCGGCGGGGATCCCGCGCGATCGCCGCCTACGGTGGCGTCCGCAAGGTCGCCCCCGTCCTGGCCGGCACGTTCCTCGTCGCGGGACTGGCGACCCTGTCCCTTCCCGGGCTGGCGCCGTTCGTCAGCGAATTCCTGGTGCTGATCGGCACGTATCCGCGCTACCAGGTCGCCGCCGTGTTCGCAGTGCTCGCACTCGTCCTCTCGGCGATCTACGTGCTGTGGCTGTACCAGCGCATGATGACGGGGCCGCTCACCGACGGCAACGAGCACGTGTCCGATCTGGTGCCCCGCGAACTCGCCGTCGTGGCGCCGCTCATCGCGTTGCTCCTCGTCCTGGGCGTGTATCCGAAACCCGCGCTCGACGTGATCACCCCGTCGGTGACCCGGGTCCTGGTCACGATCGACCAGTCCGATCCGGCGCCGCCCGCGCCGGCCGAGCCCGTCGCGGGCGGCGGGACCGGGCCCGACACTCACGGAGGGACGCACAGGTGACTCTCTCGGACGGCACCACCGTTCTCGCTCAGGCGATTCCGGCCCCCGACCTCGAATACGGCCCGCTCTCTCCCATGCTGATCGTGTTCGGGGTCGCCGTCGCCGCAGTGCTCGTCGAGGCGTTCGTTCCCCGCCGCGGCCGGTACGCGAGCCAGTTGCTGCTCGCGCTCGGTGGTCTCGTGGCCGCGTTCGTGGCCGTCGTCGTACTCGCCGCGGGGCTGGACTTCTCCACCGAGACCGCGCCCGGGTACACCGCCGCGGTGGACGCGGTGGCGGTCGACGGGCCCACCCTGTTCCTGCAGGGCACCATCCTGCTCGTCTCGATCCTCGCGGTGCTGCTCGTCGCCGAACGCGGAATCGAGCCGGGCGCCCGGGGCGCCACGCAGGAGGGACCGGGCGCGGCGGTGGCGACGGGCGCCGGCGGTGCCGACGCGTTCGCCCCGCAGGCGTCCGCGGTGCCGGGCAGCGTCGCCGAGCGCGAGGCCGCCGCGGTGGGGATGTCGCAGACCGAGGTCTTCCCGTTGGTGCTGTTCGCGGTCGGGGGGATGCTGCTGTTCCCGGCCTCGAACGACCTGCTCACGATGTTCATCGCGCTCGAGGTCCTGTCGCTGCCCCTGTACCTGCTGTGCGGCCTGGCCCGGCGGCAGCGCCTGCTCTCGCAGGAAGCGGCGCTGAAGTACTTCCTGCTCGGCGCGTTCTCCTCGGCCTTCTTCCTCTTCGGCGTGGCGCTGCTGTACGGCTACGCGGGCACGGTCCGGTTGGCGGGTATCGCCGACGCCGTCGCCGACCGCGCGGACGGGGACACGCTGGTCTTGATCGGCGCGGCGATGCTCGCGGTGGGTCTGCTGTTCAAGATCGGGGCGGTGCCGTTCCATTCGTGGATCCCCGACGTCTATCAGGGGGCGCCCACACCGATCACCGCCTTCATGGCGTCGGCCACCAAGGTCGCGGCGTTCGGCGCGATGCTGCGGGTGTTCTACGTAGCGCTGCCCGGGCTGCGCGACGACTGGCGTCCCCTGCTGTGGGGCGTCGCAATCCTGACGATGGTGGCGGGATCGGTGCTGGCCGTGACGCAGAACGACGTGAAGCGGATGCTGGCCTACTCGTCGGTTGCCCACGCCGGCTTCATCCTCACCGGCCTGATCGCCGCCGACCGGGCGGGGCTGGCGTCGACGATGTTCTACCTGTTCGCCTACGGCTTCAGCACCCTGGGCGCGTTCGCCGTCGTGACCCTGGTCCGTGACGACCTCGGGGAGGCGACCCACATGTCCCGCTGGGCGGGGCTCGGCCGGCGCTCACCCGTCGTCGGCGCGGTGTTCGCCCTGTTCCTCCTCGCGTTCGCCGGCATTCCGCTCACGAGCGGGTTCGTCAGCAAGTTCGCCGTGTTCGGGGCGGCGGCGGGCGCCGGAGCCGTTCCGCTCGTGATCGTCGGCGTGGTCAGCAGCGCGATCGCGGCGTACTTCTACGTGCGTGTCATCGTGCTGATGTTCTTCGACGAGCCGGACCGCGACGCCCCGACGGTCGTGGTGCCCAGTGTGCTGACGACCGTCGCGGTCGCCGCCGGGGCGGTGGTGACCGTGGCGCTCGGCGTCTTCCCGCAGCCGCTGCTCGATCTGGCGGATCGGGTCGCGGTGTTCCTCGGCTGACCGCCGCGTCCCCCGGTGCTCGGCGGTCACGGTGCGTGGGGCGCCCGGTCCCCGCCGATCGCGTCGATCAGGCCGTAGTCACGTGCCTGCTCGGCGGTCAGGATCCGGTGCGCGCGCATGTCCTCCGCGATCTCCTCCACGGGGCGGCGGCAGACGTCCGCGAGGCGCTGCTGCAGTGCCCGCAACTGCTTCCGGTATCGGTCGACCTGCGTGTCGACGGTCGCCGCGGGACCGTCACATGTGGTGCGGGGCTCACGCAGGTGGAAGGTGGCGTGCGGCGCGGCGGTGCGCCGATCGGCGGCTGCCAGGAGGGCAAGGGCCGCCCCGGTGAGGGTGCCGAGGCAACTCGCCCGGATCGGCACACCCATCAGGTCGAGAGTGTCGAGGAGGGTCGTCGCGGTGTCGAGGTCGGCCTCGACGTCGTGCAGCCACAGCTGCACCGGGTCGTCGCCGGAGGCGTCGAGCAGCGCGAGCGTGGCGGCGGCGTGGTTGGCGGCCTCGTGGTCGAGACGACCCGTCAGCCGGACGATCCGCTGGTCGAACAGTCGCTCGGCGAGCCAATCGGGGCCGCGGGCGACGAGCGACGTGTACTGCGCCGGTGCGGAAGCAGGCGGAGGAGGTTCGGGCTGCCAGGGCGGCACCGGCGCAGTACACGTCGCT
>NZ_JAALEH010000035.1:0-56304 GCF_011058195.1 Rhodococcus sp. 14C212
CGCGGGTGGGGAACCTGGCCATCCGCCACGTCGACGGGCTCGAAGCGGCCGCCCGCGAACTCGGTGCCACGATCGGCGTCATCGCCACCCCGGACGACGCCGCCCAGGGTGTGTGCGACCTGCTGGTGCGCTCCGGTGTCCGGTCCGTGCTGAGCTTCGCCTCGGCACCCCTCGAGGTGCCCGACCATGTCGAGGTCCGGCGGGTCGACCTGTCCGTGGAAATGCAGGTCCTCTCGTTCCACAGCGCCCGCAACGACGCGCTCGCCCAGGTGGCGGGCGGCAGTCACGCGGGCCTGACCGACACCCGGCGCGCCGCGTCGGGTGAATCACGACGGGCCGCCTCCGGCGCGTCCCGGCTCACCGCGCCGAGCGCGAACGGGCACACCGCATCAGGAACGCCGAGCCCAGTGGCCTCGGCAGCGACAAGAAACGGATCGGTGATTGCGCCGTGAGTGTTCTCCTCGTCGGGCTCTCGCACAGGACCGCGCCCGTCCCGGTTCTCGAGAAGGTCGCCGTCACCGACACCGACCGACCCAAGCTGACCGACAAGATGATGGCCTCCGACCACATCTCGGAGGCGATGATCGTCTCCACCTGCAACCGGGTGGAGATCTACGCGGTGGTCGACGCGTTCCACGGTGCGCTGGCCGACGTCAGCGAGCTCATGGCCGAGCACTCGGGCCTGACCCTCGTCGATCTGCACAAGCACGCGTACGTGCGCTACAGCGAGGCGGCCGCCGAGCATCTGTTCGCCGTGGCCAGCGGCCTGGACTCCATGGTGGTCGGCGAGCAACAGATCCTCGGCCAGATCCGGACCGCCTACGCGAGCGCCGACGCCCAGCAGGCCGCCGGCCGGGCCCTGCACGAGCTGGCCCAGCAGGCGCTGCGCGTGGGCAAGCGGGTGCACACCGAAACCGGCATCGACGCGGCGGGTGCGTCCGTCGTGTCGGTGGCGCTGGACAAGGCCGCGACATCGCTCGACGGTCTCGCCGGCCGCACCGCCGCCGTGATCGGCGCGGGCGCGATGGGCGGGCTCGCCGTCGCGCACCTCACCCGCGCCGGAATCGGGCGCATCGTGGTGGTCAACCGGACCCGCGAGCGCGCCGAGCGGCTCGCCGAGACCGCACGCGGCAACGGGGTCGAGGCCGACGTCATGCCGTTCGAGCGGCTCGCCGCCGCGTTGTCGCAGGCCGATGTGGCCGTCACCTGCACGGGGGCCGTCGGTACGGTCGTCACCCTCGCCGACGCGCACCGGGCCCTCGCCCAGCCCGAGCGCAGCACCCGCCCGCTGGTGATCTGCGATCTCGGCCTGCCGCGCGACGTGGAGCCCGCCGTCTCGGGTCTGCCCGGCGTCACCGTCTTCGACATGGAGTCGCTGCAACGCGATCCCGCGGCCGGGGCCGCCGCCTCCGACACCGAGGCCGCTCGCTCGATCGTCGCCGCCGAACTCGCCGACTACCTCGCTTCCCAGCGCCTCGCCGAGGTCACCCCCACCGTCACCGCCCTGCGCCAGCGCGCCGCCGAGGTCGTCGAGGGCGAACTGCTGCGGCTCGAGTCCCGGTTGCCGGGGCTCGACGACGGCCAGCGCGGGGAGGTCGCCCGCACGGTGCGCCGCGTCGTGGACAAGCTGCTGCACGCGCCGACGGTGCGCGTCAAGCAACTGGCGTCCACCCCCGGCGGCGACCAGTACGCCGAGGCGCTGCGCGAGCTGTTCGAACTGCGTCCGGGTGCCGCCGAGGCCGTCGCCACCCCGGTGGCGAAGGAACTCGGCGCGCTGCCCGACGTGACCGGCGCGACCGATCTCTCGGCCGCGCTGGATCCGGCCGTCACCACGGAGCTGCAGTCTCCCCGGAAGCAGTTTCCCGGGCCGCTGGGGGCTCCCCGAGAGGAAAGGCAGGCATGAGCGCCGAGGTCGCATCGGACACCCGGATCGAAGCCGGGACCGGCAGCCGCACGCTGCGGATCGGAACGCGCGGCAGCCTGCTGGCGACCACGCAGGCGGGCACCGTCCGGGACGCGCTGATCGCCGCCGGCCATCCCGCCGAGCTGGTCGTCATCACCACCAAGGGCGACGTGACCGCCGGCCCGGTCGAGCGGATCGGCGTCGGCGTCTTCACCGCCGAGCTGCGCGAGGCGCTGCTCGCCGGCGACGTCGACCTGGCCGTGCACTCGTACAAGGACCTGCCGACCGCGCAGGATCCGCGTCTGGTGATCGCGGCCGTGCCGCCGCGTGAGGATCCGCGCGACGCGCTCGTCGCCCGCGACGGCCTGGTGCTCGGCGAACTGCCGCCCGGCTCTCGCGTGGGCACCTCCGCGCCGCGACGGCGTGCCCAGCTCGCGGCCATGGGCCTGGGCCTCGACATCCAGCCGCTGCGCGGGAACATCGACACCCGGCTCGGCAAGGTCGCATCCGGCGAACTGGACGCCATCGTCATCGCCCGGGCAGGGCTGTCACGCATCGGCCGCCTCGACCGGATCACCGAGTCGCTCGAGCCGGTGCAGATGCTGCCGGCGCCCTCCCAGGGGGCCCTCGCGGTCGAATGCCGCGCCGGGGACACCGCACTGATCGAGATCGTCGCCGGCCTCGACGACCGCGCCAGTCGCGTCGCGGTCGTCGCCGAACGGGCCCTGCTCGCCGAGCTCGAGGCCGGCTGTACCGCCCCGGTGGGGGCCGTTGCCGAGGTCGTCGAATCCCTCGACGACGACGGCCGCGTGATCGAGGAGCTGTCCGTGCGCGGCTGCGCCGCCGCCCTGGACGGCTCGGACGTGCTGCGCGCGAGCGCCGTCGGCGACCCCGACCGCGCGGAGGAGCTGGGCCGGGCGGTGGCCCGCGAGTTGCTCGACCGCGGTGCGCGCGAGCTGATGACCAGCCGTGCGGACGACGCGCCGGAACAGGGCACCGCAGATGTTTGACGCCCTCCGTCCGTACCCCAGGTTTCCCCTTACCGCAGATTTGACCGCACTGGAGAATGACCGATGAGCCGAGTCCGTAAGCACAATCCCGGACGGATCCTGTTCGTGGGAGCGGGGCCGGGCGACCCGGCTCTGCTGACCGTGCGAGCCCGCGACGTGCTCGCGGGCGCGACGATCGCCTTCACCGACCCCGACGTCGACAAGGGGGTGGTCGCGCTCGTCGGGACCACCGCCGCCCGGGACCCGGAGACCGGGGAGCCCGTCACCGAGGTGCGTCCCGCGCTGGGCGAGCCCACCGAGGTCGCCAAGACCCTCGTCGCGGAGGCGAAGAACGGCCACGACGTCGTGCGCCTCGTCGCCGGTGACCCGCTGACCACTGACTCGGTGATCGCCGAGGTCAACGCCGTCGCCCGCACGCAGGTGGCGTTCGAGGTCCTGCCGGGCCTGACCCCCGGCTCGGCCGTGCCGAGCTACGCGGGCATGGCCCTGGGCTCGTGTCACACCGAGGTCGACGTGCGCGGCGAGGTGGACTGGGCGGCGCTCGCCGCCGCGCCGGGCCCGCTGGTGCTGCACGCCACGTCCGGTCACCTCGCGGAGACCGCCAGCGCCCTCGTCGAGCACGGGCTGGCGCCGCAGACCCCCGCGGCGATCACCGTCCGTGGCACGACCCGTCAACAGCGCACCGTCGAGGCCACCCTCGCCACGCTCAACGATGCCGGCTCCGAGTTGGTGGGGCCGCTCATCGTCACCGTCGGCAAGATCGTCTCGCAGCGCGGCAAGCTCTCGTGGTGGGAGTCCCGCGCGCTGTACGGCTGGACGGTGCTGGTGCCGCGCACCAAGGAGCAGGCCGGGGAGATGAGCGAGCGGCTCGTCGCGCACGGCGCCATCCCGATCGAGGTGCCGACCATCGCCGTCGAGCCGCCCCGCAGCCCGGCCCAGATGGAGCGGGCCGTCAAGGGTCTCGTGGACGGCCGCTACCAGTGGGTGGTGTTCACCTCCACCAACGCGGTGCGCGCGGTGTGGGAGAAGTTCGAGGCGTTCGGTCTCGACGCACGCGCCTTCTCGGGCGTGAAGATCGCGTGTGTCGGGCAGGCGACGGCGGACAAGGTGCGCTCGTTCGGGATCACCCCCGAGCTGGTGCCCGCCGGGGAGCAGTCCAGCGAGGGCCTGTTGGCCGAGTTCGCCCCGTACGACGACGTTTTCGACCCGGTCAACCGGGTGCTGCTGCCGCGCGCCGACATCGCCACCGAGACCCTCGCGGAGGGGCTGCGCGAGCGGGGCTGGGAGATCGACGACGTGACGGCCTACCGCACGGTGCGGGCAGCGCCGCCGCCGGCCGAGACCCGCGAGATGATCAAGACCGGGGGGTTCGACGCGGTGTGCTTCACCTCGTCCTCGACGGTCCGCAACCTCGTGGGTATCGCCGGTAAGCCGCACGCGCGCACCATCGTCGCGTGCATCGGGCCGAAGACCGCGGAGACCGCGATCGAGTTCGGCCTGCGGGTGGACGTGCAGCCGGAGACCGCCCAGATCGGCCCCCTGGTGGAGGCGCTCGCCGAGCACGCCGCCCGGCTGCGGGCCGAGGGTGCGCTGCCGCCGCCCCGCAAGAAGTCCCGCGCCCGCCGCTGACCCACCGTGCGCGGTTCCGGTGGCTGCCGCTACCGGAACCGCGCACGGCTTGCCTGGAAGGTGAGTCCGCCGATGTATCCCGATGTCCGTCCCCGCAGGCTGCGCACCACCCCGGCCATGCGCCGGCTGGTCGCCGAAACCTCCCTCGAGCCACGGCATCTGGTGCTGCCGATGTTCGTCGCCGACGGGCTCGACGCGCCGCGTGAGATTCCCTCGATGCCCGGCGTGTACCAGCACACCCCCGATTCGCTGCCGGCCGCGGCGACCGCCGCGGTCGAGGCCGGTGTCGGCGGGCTGATGCTCTTCGGCGTGCCGCGGGCCGAGGACAAGGACGCCCGCGGGTCCGGCGGCACCGACCCGGAGGGCGTGCTCAACCGCGCGTTGCGCGACCTGCGCGCCGAACTCGGCGACGCGACGGTCCTGATGGCCGACACGTGCCTCGACGAGTTCACCGACCACGGTCACTGCGGCGTCCTGAGTGCTTCGGGTGAGGTGGACAACGACGCGACGCTCGAGCGGTATGCGGAGATGGCCGTCGCGCAGGCCGAGGCGGGCGCGCACCTGCTCGGTCCGAGCGGGATGATGGACGGCCAGGTGGCGTCGATCCGGGCGGCGCTCGACGCCGCGGGGCATCAGGACGTGGGGCAGATCGCGTATTCCGCGAAGTACGCGTCGGCGTTCTACGGGCCGTTCCGCGACGCGGTGGGTTCCTCGCTCGAGGGTGATCGCCGCACCTACCAGCAGGATCCGGCGAACCGCCGGGAGGCGCTGCGCGAAGTCGATCTCGATCTCGCCGAGGGCGCCGACCTGGTGATGGTCAAGCCGGCGATGTCGTACCTCGACGTGCTGCGCGAGGTCGCGGACCGCTCGGACGTGCCCGTCGCGGCGTATCAGATCTCCGGCGAGTACGCGATGATCACCGCCGCCGCGCAGAACGGCTGGATCGACCGGGACGCGGCAATACTGGAGTCGGTGACGAGCATCCGCCGCGCCGGCGCCGACATCGTGCTCACCTACTGGGCGGCCGAGGTCGCGGGCCGGCTCACGTGAGCACGCCCGAACCGTCGCAGTGGCCCGGGCCGCCGGTCACGCCGCCCGGGGCGGCTGCGGGGGAGCGGCGCCCCACCCCCGTGGACGTGGAGACCGCGTTCCAGCTGTGGTGTGCGGTCGCGGTCCTGGGCCTGGTGTACCTCGGTGCGAGCGTGGCGCTGATGTGGGAGCGCAGGGACGAGTTCGTCGATCAGATGACCGCCGAGCTGGCCCGGCAGACGCCCCCGGTGGAGATGCCCCGGGAGTCGGTGGAGTCGTTGCTGCCGTTGGGTTTCGGGATCACGGCCGTCCTGGGCCTGGCGTTCACCGGGCTGTTCCTGCTCGTGGTCCTCGCGATGCGCCGCGGCCGGAACTGGGCGCGCATGCTGCTCACGATGATCGGCGTCTTCCTGACCTTCACGGCGATCCCCACGGTGTTCGGCGTCGGGGCACTGGGTGGGGGGGCCGGCCTCGTGATCGGTCTCGTGAGCATCCTGCAGGGGGTGTGCTCGGTCGGGGCGATCGTGCTCATGCACCGTCGCGAGCCGAACCTGTACTTCCTTCGGTTGCCCCCGAGCTGACCCGACGGACACGCGGAGTACGGTGTCTGACGACCCACGGCCCGCGCGGTCGTTCCGACGAGCGAAGAGGACTTTCATGCAGGTGGAGCCCCGGCCCTATGGTCGTCGTCGTGAGCTGGTTCTGATCGGCCTCATCGCCGTCCTGGGTGTGGTGACACTGGTGCTGGTCGTCGTTCCGGGCATGCTCAGCGCCTGACCGCGACGTGAGCGAGCCGGCCGAGTCCCGATTCCACGAGCCCGGTGCGCGTTGGCGCACCGTGGCGCTCGGCCCGGTGCTCTGCGTCGTCGTGCTCGTCGTGGAGCTGATGACCGGGCCGGTGGTCCACTGGGTCTCCCTGCCGGTGATCGCTCTCGTCCTCAGCGGTTTCGCGTACGTGACGGTCGTCGCGGCCCGGCGGCACGTGAGCGTGGAGCTGACCGCGACGACGCTGCGCCTCGGCACCGAGGAACTGCCGCTCGAGGAGATCGACGCGGTGCTGCCCGCGGCCGATCCCCGGGCCCGTGATCCCGAGCGCTGGGAGACGGCCCGGACGCTCGGGGAGCTGTCGAACGTGCCGCGAGGTCGCACGGCCGTCGGCCTGCGGTTGCGCGGCGGCGCCCTGGTGCGGGCGTGGGCCAGGGATCACGAGCGGTTGCGATCCGAACTCGAAACGGTGCTGGCCGAGCGCGCCGATCCACCCTTGCTTTAATACCCCCTAGGGGTACGATGCGGTTATGGCCGGATACACCCCGCACCAGGAGGACCTGCTCAAGCGCCTGCGCCGCATCGAGGGACAGGTTGCGGGCATTGCCCGGATGGTCGAGGACGACCGCTACTGCATCGACGTCCTGACCCAGGTTTCCGCCGTCACCAAGGCCCTGCAGACGGTCTCGCTCAAGCTGCTGGACGCGCACCTGGCCGGCTGCGTCGTCGACGCCGCCCGGCAGGGCGGCCCGGAGGCCGACGCGAAGATCCAGGAGGCCTCGGACGCGATCGCCCGCCTCGTTCTCAAACCCTGATCGCCCGAGGAGCCCGATCGGCATGCGGATCGCCCACGGACTGTGCGCTGCCGGGCTGGCGTGCGTCCTGACGGCGTGTGCGCCGGAGGAGCCCGCGCGGACGGTGCTCTCGGGTACGCCGAGCGCGATCCCCGAGTCGGCGGCCGCGCCGCGGGTCACCGTCACCACCGTCGTCGACGGTCTCGACCATCCGTGGGATGTGGTGCAGGCCCCCGACGGGACGCTGCTGACCGGTGAACGGTCGGGCCGGTTCGTCGTCCGGCGGCCCGACGGGCGCGTCGAGGAACTGCGCGCCGACCTGCCGGACCTGTACGCGGTGGGGGAGACCGGACTCATGGGCGTCGCGCTCGCCCTCGACTTCGAGTCCAGCCGCACCGTCTACGCGTGCCAGGGGCACCGCGACCCCGACGACGTCCGCGTCTACGCCTGGACCGTCGATCCCGGCTGGACCACGATGACGCGGCAGCGCACCCTCGTCGACGGCCTGCCGGTCGCCCGCGGCGGGCGCCACGCCGGCTGCCGGATCCTCGCGCACCCCGACGGCACCCTGTACATCGGCACGGGCGACGCCACCCGCCCGGCGGCGCCGCAGGATCCGGCCGGCCTCGGCGGCAAGGTGCTGCACCTGAACCCCGACGGGTCGCCGGCGCCCGGCAACCCGGACCCGCGCAGCGTCGTGTTCACCCTCGGCCACCGCAACGTGCAGGGGCTGGCGCTGCAGCCCGGCACCGGACGGCTCTACTCGGTGGAGCAGGGCAGCAGCCGCGACGACGAGGTCAACCTGCTCGTGCCGGGCGGCAACTACGGCTGGCGCCCCGACCGCGAACCCGGCACGTACGACGAGTCGGTGCCCATGACCGATCCCGATCGCGTGCCCGGCGCGATCCCGGCGGTGTGGAGTTCCGGATCGCCCACCATCGCCACCCCCGGGCTGGCGTTCGCGGCCGGGCCGGCGTGGGGCCCGTGGTCCGGTGCGCTCGTCGTCAGCAGCCAGCAGGACGAGAAGCTGCTGCTGCTGCGCCTGTCCGAGGACGGCCGCAGCGTGACCGAATCGACCGAACTGCTCGAGGGGGAGTACGGCCGTCTGCGGTCGCTCACCCCGTTGCCCGACGGCTCGCTCCTCGTCACCACCGACAACGGCTCCGACGACAAGATTCTGCAGGTTGCTCCCGGCTAGCGCCCCTGGATCGACGCGCCGCGCGGTTCCGGCCCGCGCACCGGCTCCGGTCGGTCCCGGCGGACGCCT
Source organism: Rhodococcus sp. 14C212 (assembly GCF_011058195.1). NCBI lineage: Bacteria > Bacillati > Actinomycetota > Actinomycetes > Mycobacteriales > Nocardiaceae > Rhodococcus > Rhodococcus sp. 14C212. The sequence continues at coordinate 8,398 of NZ_JAALEH010000035.1, forward strand.
CCGCCGCGGAACCCGAACGAATCCGGCGCCGACGCGCGTGTCGTCGCCGTCCGGCGTATCGCCTTCCGTAACATCGCCGGGACCCGGCGAAGAGGAGACGCGCGTGCGAATCCCGAGGAGGTGCGCGGCGGCGATCGCGGCGGGCGTGCTCGCGGCAGGGGCGCCGAGCGCCCACGCGGCCCCACCCGAGGCGGGCGCGCTGCCGGTGCTGACCGTGACGCCGCTGATGGAGGGGCTGAGCAAGCCCTGGGACGTCGTCGCCGCGCCGGACGGGACGATCCTCACCGGAGAACGCAAGGGCCGCTTCGTGGTCCGCGACCCGGACGGTGACGTCCGCGACGTGCGCGCCGACCTGTCCGACCTGTACGCCGAGGGCGAGACCGGTCTGATGGGACTGGCGCTGGCACCGGATTTCGGGACGAGCCGGATCCTCTACAGCTGTCAGGGTCGTCGCGGCCCCGACGGCACCGACATCCGCGTGCAGTCCTGGACGGTCGATGCCGGATGGACGGAATTGACCCGTGGTGCCACCGTGCTCGCCGGCATCCCGGTCGGGCAGGGCGGCCGTCACGGCGGCTGCCGGCTGCTCGCCCACCCCGACGGATCGCTGTACGTCGGAACGGGCGACACCGCCCACCCCCAGGTTCCTCAGGACCGGAACAGCCTGGGCGGCAAGGTGCTCCACATCGATCCCGACGGCACTCCCGCGGCGGGCACCCCCGATCCGGACAGCCCGGTGTTCACTCTCGGCCACCGCAACGTGCAGGGTCTGGCGCTGCGTCCCGGCACCGGCGAGCTCTATGCGGTCGAGCAGGGCACCGGCCGTGACGACGAGGTGAATCTGCTGCTGCCGGGCGGCAACTACGGCTACCGGCCCGACCGCCTTCCGCTCGTCTACGACGAGTCGGTGCCCATGACCGACCCGGCCCGCGTGCCGGGTGCGATCGGGGCCGTGTGGGGTTCCGGCGCCCCCACCCTCGCGACTCCGGGCGGCACGTTCGTCGCCGGTGCCGGCTGGAACGGGTGGGACGGTGCGCTGGTGATCACGAGCCAACAGCAGGAGAAACTGCTGTTCCTCGAACTCACCGCCGACGGCCGCGCGGTGGACGAGACCGCGACCGCGCTCGAGGGCCGGTTCGGCCGGTTGCGGTCGGTGACCGCGCGGCCCGACGGGGCGCTGCTCGTCACGACGGACAACGGAAGCGGCGACCGCGTCCTGCTGGTGGAACCTGCCGCCGACTGAGAGGGCGAGACGATGTGCTCACCGACGGTGCTCGACCGGGTGTATCGCGAGATCCGGGACACCCGGGGGCGATTCGGTCGCCGCTCCTTCCTCGCCGCAGTGGGCGTGACCGCCGCGGGCCTCGCCGCGACGCCCGCCGCGCGCGCCGGCGGGCACACCACTCCCGTGCGGGCCGACGCGGTGATCGACCTGACCCACACGCTGACCCCGCAGTTCCCGGTGTGGCCCGGCAACGAGCAGTTCACGATGCGCCCCGTCGCAACGCTCGACCTCGGGCGTTTCGCCGTCAACGAGCTGTCGCTGTGGGAGCACACCGGCACCCATCTCGATGCCCCGGCCCACATCGTGCGCGGCGGCGCCACCGTCGAGGCGCTGCCGGTGCGCGATTTCGTGGCCCCGCTCGCCGTCGTCGACATCGCCGGCAAGGCCGCGCAGGACGACGACGCCGTGGTCACCGTCGCCGACGTGGCGGCCTGGGAGCAGCAACACGGCCCGATCCCGGCAGGCGCGTTCGTCGCGATGCACTCGGGCTGGGAGGCCCGCCTCGCCGACCCCGCCCGCTTCGTCAACGCCGACGCGCTGCGCATCCCGCACGCGCCGGGCTTCGACCGTGACGCCGTCCGGATGCTCGTGCACGAACGGAACGTCGTGGGGCTCGGCGTCGACACCCTGAGCATCGACCGGGCGAGCAGCAGCGACTTCGGCGCCCACGTGGAGCTGCTCGGCGCGGGCCGCTACGGCATCGAGGCGATGGCGAATCTCGCGGCGGTGCCGCCGCGCGGCGCGACCGTCGTCGTCGGCGCACCCAAGCACGTCGGCGGCACCGGCGGACCGTGCCGGGTGCTGGCACTGGCCTGATCCGCGCACCCGGCCCGGCAGTCAGCCGAGGCGACCGGCGTCCGTGCCCGGACCGTCGAGCATCGCCGACCCGAGCAGGTGCTCCGGCACGCCGAGACCCTCGACGAGCGTCGTCACGTGCGGGCGCAGGGTCCGGCAGCGTTCGTTGATGCCGCGTGACACGGCCTTCGCCCGCTCCACCGACAGCTGCCGGTGCTCCATGTACCAGGCCTTGTCCTCGTCGATGACGCTCAGCGCGTACAGGTCGCACAGGTCCGACAGCAGCTCGCGGGCCGCCTCGTCGGGACACGAGTCGATCCCCGCGACGAACGCCTCGAGCACGACCCGGTCGATGTGGGCGTGCGCGGCGTGCAGCACGTGGTCCTGCACGAAGTTGAACGCGTCGAACATGTTCTCCTCGCGGTTCGACGCGGCCTGCAGCCGCCGCGCCGCCGTCGAGAGCAGGTACTGCTCACGGGACTCGAACATCGCCATCTGCGTGCCCCGGTCGAAGAGGCTGCCGTCCTCCTCGTTGTCCTTCCGGGTGTCGACGAGGGTCTGGAGGATCTGCTGCGCGGCGGTGCGCTTCTTGACGATGTCCGACACCGTGACGGCGGCGAACTTCATCCACTCCACGGGGCTCATCCCGCGGACCTCGTCCGCGTAGGCGGTGAGCAGCTCCTTCGCGACGAGCTGGGTGAGCACGTGGTTGTCGCCCTCGAAGGTGGTGAACACGTCGGTGTCCGCCTTCAACGCCGTCAGCCGGTTCTCGGCCATGTATCCGGCGCCGCCGCAGGCCTCGCGGCACTCCTGGATGGCGCGCGTCGCGTGGGCGGTGTTGGCGACCTTCAGTCCGGCGGCCCGGCCCTCGAGCTCACGCTGCTCCTGGGGGTCGACGTCGTCGACGGGCGTGGTCTGGATCCGGTCCATGGTCGAGACCAGCTCGTTCTGCGCGAAGGTCAGCGCGTACGACCTCGCGATGAGCGGCAGCAGGCGGCGCTGATGCACCAGGTAGTCCATCAGCAGCACCTCGTTCTCGTCGCCCGGCGCGCTGAATTGGCGGCGCTGCAACGCGTACCGCGTCGCGATCGACAGCGCCACGCGGGCCGCGGCACCCGCCGAGCCGCCGACGGTGACCCGGCCCCGCACGAGCGTGCCCACCATGGTGAAGAAGCGGCGGTTCGGGTTCTCGATAGCCGAGACATAGGTGCCGTCGGGCTCGACGTCGGCGTACCGGTTGAGCAGGTTCTCCCGCGGGATCCGCACGTGGTCGAACATGAGCCGCCCGTTGTCCACGCCCGGCAGGCCGCCCTTGTGGCCGCAGTCGGAGGTGGTGACGCCGGGCAGGTCGTCGCCGTTCTCGTCGCGGATCGGCACGACGAAGCAGTGCACGCCCTGGGACTTGCCCCCGGTGATCAGCTGCGCGAACACCGCGGCGACCGTCGCGTGCTGCGCCGCGCCGCCGATGTAGTCCTTGCGTGAGGACGGGGTGGGGGAGTGGATCACGAACTCCTCGGTGCCCGGGTCGTACGACGCCGTCGTCTCGAGCGACTGGACGTCGGAGCCGTGGCCGGTCTCGGTCATCGCGAAACAGCCGAGCAGATCGAGGTCGATGAGCGGGCCGATGTAGCGCTCGTGGTGGCGGGCCGTGCCGAGATTCTCGATCGCGCCGCCGAACAGGCCCCACTGCACCCCGGCCTTGACCATCAGCGACAGGTCCGACATGGCGAGCATCTCGATCGACGCCACTGCGCCGCCGGCGTCGCCGCCCCCACCCACCGCCTTGGAGAAGCCCGCCCGGGCATAGCCGGATTCGGCGAGCATCCGCATCTGCTTCAACGTGACCGCCCGGGCCGCGTCCAGGTCCGGCGTGTAGTGCGGGGCGAACTCGGGCCGGTCCAGATCCGCGCGGGCCCGCTCGCGCGCCTGCCGCCACGCGCCGTCCAGGGTGATGCGGATGTGCTCAGCTGTGGTCGTCATGGACTTGACACTAGGACGATTCGGGCCCCTCGTGTGGGTATGTGAGAACGCCGGTATCGGCTGCAGGATGCGCCCGGTCCGTCGGGACGTCCGCGCCGCCTTCCGGACTGACCCGCGTCCCCACGCGGGCCAGCAGGGGGGTCGGGGCGATCGGTCCCGCGAAGAGGGCCTGGCCCAGCCCGAACGTCGTGGCGCGGTGCAGCATCGCCGGCGGGACGTGCGAGAACAGGTGTGCGAGCTCCTCGATGTCGGTGCTGCCGTTCATGCGCATCAGCAACAGGTTGTCGCACTGGGACACGACATTCGGATGCACCTTCCCGGGGCGCTGCGTGGCGACGAACAGGTGCAGCCCGAACTTGCGGCCCTCGCCGGCGATGACCACCCCCAGATCCGCGGTGCTCGACGACAACGGGTCCGCCGTGACCGACGGCAGGATGTTGTGCGCCTCGTCCACCACCAGGAGCATCGGCAGGCGGCGCCGCCGCAGCATCCACAGCCGGCTCAGCAGACCGAGCGACACCGCGGCCCGCTCGCCGGGGGAGTTCAGGCTGCCGAGATCGATCACGAAGCACCGGCCCGCCGTCATGTCGAGCTCGGCGGCCGAGCGTTCATCCCCTCGTCGCCACAGTTCCCACGACGCGATGCCCAGGTTGTCGATGCGGGTCGCGAGGCGCGCGGTCGCGGGGTCTGCCGCCGCCGCGGACCGCACGTCCGCGACCGAGTAGGGGACGGCGAGGGAGGCGGTGACGCGGCGCAGCGCCGAGTACTCGTCGAGGTCGTGCACCGGGTCCAGGCGCAGCAGCAGCGCCTGCGCGACGAGGGGAAGGTCGCTGAGATCCAGGCACAGCAGGTGGTCGGAGCCGGTGCCGCGGGCCCGCACCACCCGCACTCCGGTCGCGGCCTCGCAATGTGCGCACGCTGCGGACCTGCACGGCGAGGCGGCGCCCGTCGGCGAGTTCGATGACTGCGAACCCGCCGACCTCGACACCGACGTCCAACGGTCCGGTGAGAAGTACCTCACGGCCGTCGGCGGACAACGCAGCGGTGACCACCCGGAAACGGTCCGCGAGGGCGATCCGGACGTCGTCGAACGAGACCGTGGTCACATTCCTACCGGAACCACCGCCGTTGCAGGGTCCACGCCTTTTGGCAAATCCCGCGAAACTGGGACACTGGAGGTCGTGACTGCGACCCCCGATGCATCTCGCGCCCGCGACTCCGTATCCACCGCACTGTTCGACCGGGCGTCGAAGGTGATTCCCGGGGGTGTGAACTCTCCGGTCCGCGCATTCGGATCGGTCGGCGGTACCCCGCGCTTCGTCGCGTCCGCCTCGGGCTACACGCTGATCGACGTGGACGGCAATTCCTATGTCGACCTGGTGTGTTCGTGGGGGCCGATGATCCTCGGCCACGCGCACCCGGCGGTCGTCGACGCGGTGTGCAGCGCCGCCACGACGGGCCTGTCGTTCGGCGCGCCGACGGCCGGTGAGGTGGAACTCGCCGAGGAGATCGTGGCGCGCATCGAGCCCGTCGAGCAGGTCCGGCTCGTCAACTCGGGTACCGAGGCGACGATGAGTGCGGTGCGGCTGGCCCGCGGATTCACCGGCCGAACCAAGATCGTCAAGTTTGCGGGCTGTTATCACGGTCACGTCGACGCCCTGCTCGCCGATGCCGGCTCCGGCGTCGCCACCTTCGGGCTGCCGACGTCGCCGGGTGTGACCGGTGCGCAGGCCGAGGACACCATCGTCGTGCCGTACAACGACCTCGAGGCGGTGCGCGCGGCGTTCGCGGCCGACCCGGGGAACATCGCCGCGGTGATCACCGAGGCCGCGGCCGGCAACATGGGCACCGTCCCGCCGCTGCCGGGCTTCAACGCCGGCCTGCGCGAGCTGACCCGCGAGCACGGCGCGCTGCTGATCATGGACGAGGTGATGACGGGGTTCCGGGCGGGACCGGCCGGCTGGTACGGCATCGACGGTGTCGCCGGCGACCTCATGACGTTCGGCAAGGTGATGAGCGGCGGCCTGCCCGCGGCCGCGTTCGGCGGCCGCGCCGACGTCATGGCCCACCTCGCGCCGGCGGGGCCCGTCTACCAGGCCGGCACCCTGTCGGGTAATCCGGTCGCCGTCGCCGCCGGGCTGGCCAGCCTGCGCGCCGCCGACAGCGACGCCTACGCCGCGCTCGACCGCAACGCCACCACCCTCGGACGGATGATCGGCGAGGCCCTCACGGCCGAGGGCGTCGCGCACCGGGTCCAGTTCGCCGGCACCATGCTCAGCGTCTTCTTCACCGAGGACCCGGTCACCGACTACGCGCAGGCCAAGGCCGCGCAGACGTGGCGGTTCCCGGCGTTCTTCCACGCTCTGCTCGACCACGGCGTCTACGCCCCGCCGAGCGCGTTCGAGACGTGGTTCGTCTCCTCCGTGCTCGACGACGACGCGTTCTCCCGCATCGCCGACGCACTGCCGCACGCGGCGAAGGCCGCGGCGGCCGCCACCGTCTGAGCGGGCCCGCCCACGCCACCACACCCGACGCACACCCGAGGAATCCCCACGTGACCGAACCTGCCCCGTCCGAGACCCGCACCATCGTGCACGTGCTCCGGCACGGCGAGGTGCACAACCCCAGCGGCATCCTCTACGGCCGTCTGCCCGGCTTCCGGCTGTCCGTGACCGGAGAGGCGCAGGCGCGGTCGGTGGCCTCGGTCCTCGCCGACCACGACATCGCGCACATCGTCGCCTCCCCCCTCGAGCGGGCCCAGCAGACCGCCCAGCCGATCGCGGACAAGCACGGCCTGCCGGTCGCGACGGACGACAACCTCGTCGAGGCGGGCAACCAGTTCGAGGGCCTGCGGGTCGCCGTCGGCGACGGGGCGCTGAGCCGGCCGCGGCACTGGTGGAAACTGCGCGACCCCTTCACCCCGTCGTGGGGAGAGCCCTATCTGCAGATCGCGCACCGCATGCTCGCCGCGGTCAACGCCGCCCGCGTCGCCGCGGTGGGCCGGGAGGCGGTGTGCGTCAGCCACCAACTGCCCGTGTGGACGCTGCGCCGCTTCCTCGAGGGCGAGCGGCTGTGGCACAACCCGCAGCACCGCCAGTGCAGTCTCGCGTCGCTGACCTCGCTGGTGTATCAGGGCGACACCCTCGTCGACATCGTCTACTCCGAACCGGCCGGGGCCTCGGACCCGACCGTCCACGGCGCATGAGGCGCCGGGCCACGCGACGGGCGGCGCTGGCGGCGGCGGCGCTGGCCTGCGGCCTCACCCTCACGTCGTGCGCCACCGGTGACGACGCCGTCGCCACCGGCGGCACCTTCGACTTCGTCTCGCCCGGTGGGCAGACCCGGATCTTCTACGACCCGCCCCCGGACCGCGGCACCCTCGGTGCCCTGTCCGGCGAGGACCTGATGAACGAGGGGCAGACCCTGTCGCTCGACGACTACGCCGGCCAGGTGGTCGTGCTCAACGTGTGGGGCCAGTGGTGCGCCCCGTGCCGCAGCGAGGCCGACGACCTCGAGCAGGTCTACGAGGCCACCAAGGATCAGGGCGTGCAGTTCCTCGGCATCAACGTCCGCGACAACCAGCGCGACAAGGCCCAGGATTTCGTCGTCGACAACCGGGTGGGCTACCCGTCGATCTACGACCCGTCGATGCGCTCGCTGCTCGCCCTGGGGGCGAACTACCCGACCTCGGTCGTCCCCACCACGGTCGTCCTCGACCGTGACCACCGCGTCGCCGCCGTGTTCCTCACCGAACTGCTCGCGAGCGATCTGCAGCCGGTCGTCGAGCGCGTCGCCGCGGAAACTCCGTCCGAGCAGTGACATGGGTGGTGCAGTGACATGGGTGGTGCAGTGACATGGGTGGTGCAGTGACATCGGTGGTGCAGTGGTGACCAGTAATCCGCTCCTGAGCGAGGCCGTCCTCGCCGCGGGCATCGGGGACACCTTCCAGTCGGTCGCCTCGTCCGGCCCGCTGCTGCTGGCCCTCGGGGCGTGCCTGCTGGCCGGGCTCGTGTCCTTCGCGTCGCCCTGCGTGGTGCCGCTCGTGCCCGGTTACCTGTCCTATCTGGCCGGTGTCGTGGGTGCCGAGGCCCCCGCGGTGACCGCCACCGAGGCGCGCGGGCGCACCACCACCGTCCGCGACGACGGACGCCTGCGCGTCGCCGGCGCCGCCGCGCTGTTCGTCGCCGGATTCACGGTCGTGTTCGTCCTCGCCACCGCCTCGGTGTTCGGCGCGATCTCCGTGCTCTCCGTCAACCGCGAGGTGCTGATGCGGATCGGCGGGGTGGTCACCATCGTGATGGGCCTGGTGTTCGTCGGGCTGATCCCGGCGTTGCAGCGCGACACCCGTCCCGAACCCCGTCGCATCTCCGGACTGGCAGGTGCGCCGCTGCTCGGCGGCGTCTTCGCCCTCGGGTGGACGCCGTGCCTCGGTCCCACGCTTGCCGGGGTGATCTCCCTGGCCGCGGGGACCGAGGGCGCCACCGCCGCGCGGGGCGTCGCGTTGATCGTGGCCTACTGCCTCGGCCTCGGGTTGCCCTTCGTCGTTCTCGCGCTGGGCTCGGCCCGGGCCCTGCGCGGGGTGGGCTGGCTGCGCGCCCACGCCCGCACCGTCCAACTCGTCGGCGGCTTCATGCTCGTGGCCGTCGGAATCGCCCTCGTCACCGGCGCCTGGGACGTGTTCGTCTCCTGGATCCGGGACGCCTTTATTTCCGAGGTCACGCTCCCGATTTAACGCCTCTCCTGCCTGAAGGCGGGAGATTCCGGGCTCAGACCGCAACCGCACCACCGAGGAGGTGATCCGCTTGTCTGACGTTGTCGACACCGGTGTGGCCACGCTCCGCCACAGCCAGAACCTCTCCGTTCCGGTCCCGGCATCCGCTGTAGCCGCAGGCCGGGCACCGGAAGATGCGTTGCTCGAGTCCGAGGGGCTGCTTGGCTCTCACGAAACACCTCGAACACGTCATGCTCGTGTACGCGGGCCGCACAAGCGCCACCTTCCGGCCGGCCCGCCTGCCCCGCTCGACGAGTTCGCGCTTGGTCGCGGCGATCTCCGCATCCGCCCGCTTGCCCGCCATCGTGGACCTGGCCAGGAACCGCGGCCGGAAATCCTCCACCGCGATGAGCCCATGATGCTCGACCACCCGCCGCACCCACACCCGCGCCTCGTGCTTGGTCCGCGCCGCGGCCTTCCGCTGGATCCTCGCCGCCTTCTTATTGGCCTGCCGATACCCCTTCGACGGTGTGGTGCCTTTCCCGCGACGGCGCCGGGCCATCGTGCGTTGCGCCTTCGCCAGCTCCGCCGCGCAGCGGGTGCGGTGCTGCCGGTGCGGCAGATCGAACCGTTCGTCGGTGGTGGTCGCGGTCCGGCTCACCCCCCGGTCGACACCGATCGCCGAACCCTCCGGCGCGTCCGGCAAAGGGACGTTGTCGCGGGTGACGACGAACGAGGCGTACCAGTGCCCCAGCGCATCGCGGGTGATGCGCACACTCGACGGCTCGGACGGCAACTCCCTCGACCACACCACCGCGATGCTGACCCCCTTGGCCGGCACCAACCGGCCCTCGCGCAGGGTGAAGCCGCGGCGGGTGTACTCGAGCGAAGGCAACGCCTTCTTGCGGGCCTTGCACCGCGGCCGGCCCCGACCCTTGATGCGGAACGAGTCGTCCAGGGCCCGGGCGTAGGTCCGCAACGTCTGCTGCTGGGCCACCTGGGATTCGGCCCGCAACCACGACGAATCCTTGCGGGCTCGGGTGAGCAGTGCGCTCAGCTTCCCGAAGGTGGGTTTCGCCCCGGCGTTCTGTTGGTGGACCGCCTCGTTCCACAGGAACCGGCACCGATGCCACTCGTCGAGCAGGGCGCATTCGGCGAGGCGGCCCGGCCGCAGCCGGTAGTTGTAGCGCACCACCTCCACCCCCATGCCCGGCACCGTAGCCGCACCCACCGACACGTTTCCTCGACACCACCCCGATACCGGGAAGGAGGACGGCGTTTTCTCTCCCTCGGGAACGAGGGAGTACCCGCGCCGGACACCATATGACGGCCACCGACACCCCCACCGCGCCACCGTCGCCGACCCCGCCGCCGCGGCAGGGCCCGGCCGGTCGCGCCGCGGCGTTCGTCCGCAACACCTGGCGCGGCCTGACGTCGATGCGCACCGCGCTGGTGCTGCTGTTCCTGCTCGCGCTGGCCGCGATCCCCGGCGCGCTGCTGCCGCAGCGCAGCCTCAACGCCGGCAAGGTCGACGAGTACATCGCCGCTCGCCCGACCCTCGGGCCGCTCCTGGACCGGCTCGAGCTGTTCGACGTGTTCGGCAGCTTCTGGTTCACCGCGATCTACGTGCTGCTGTTCGTCTCGCTGATCGGCTGCATCCTGCCGCGCTGCTCGGAGTACTACCGGGCGCTGCGTACCCGACCCGTGCCGGCGCCGCGCAACCTGTCGCGGCTGCCGCACCACCTCGAGACCGCGGTCGACGCCTCGCCCGAGGAGGTGCTCGCCCGGGTGCGCGGTCAGTTGCGGGGCTGGCGCATCGCCGAGCGCGGCGTGGCGACGACCGCGGGCCGCGGCGCGCGCGACGGCGAGCTCACGCTCTCCGCGGAGAAGGGATATCTGCGCGAGGCCGGCAACCTGCTGTTCCACCTCGCGCTGGTGGGTCTGCTCGCGGCGGTCGCGGTGGGCAAGCTGTTCGGCTACGAGGGCCAGCGCATCCTGGTCGCCAACGGTGAGGAGTTCTGCACGAGCTCGCCGGCGGCGTTCGACTCGTTCCGCGCGGGCAACACCCTCGACGGCACCGGCCTGACTCCGATGTGCATCCGCGTGAAGGACTTCTCCGCGGACTACCTCGACAACGGACAGGCCGAGATGTTCACCTCGAACATCGACTACCAGGCGGGGGCCGACCTGGCGACGAACACCTGGCGCGACGCGCAGCTGCGGGTGAACCACCCGCTGCGGGTCGGTAGCGACCGCGTCTACCTGCAGGGCCACGGCTTCGCACCGTCCTTCACGGTGACGTGGCCGGACGGCGAGACCCGCACCGAGACGCTGCAGTGGCGGCCCGACGACGCGACCACCTTCCTCAGCAGCGGCGCGATGCGGTTCGACCCGCCGGGCGGGATGTACCCGGATCCGGACGAGCGGCGGCGCAACCAGATCGCGATAGAGGGCCTGTTCGCGCCCACCGCGGTGTTCCACGGCAACCTGTTGTCCTCCGGTTACCCGGCGCTGACCGATCCCGCCGTCGCGATCGACATCTACAAGGGCGACACGGGCCTCGACACCGGCACCCCGCAGTCGCTGTTCTCCCTCAACGGTGAGCTGATCAACCAGGGCCGGCTGGTCAAGCAGGACCGGGTGAACCTGTTCGCGGGGGAGAGCGTGACGCTCCCCGACGGGACACAGATCCGCTTCGACGGCGCGACCGATTTCGTGAACCTGCAGGTCTCGCACGACCCGGCGCAGACCTGGGTGCTGGTTTCGGCGATCACGATGATGGTGGGGCTACTGGTGTCGTTGCTGATCAAGCGCCGCCGGATCTGGGTGCGGGCCTACCCGGCCGGTACAGTGGCCGACGGGGAACGACGTACCGTAGTAGAACTCGGTGGTCTCGCCCGGACCGACCAGGCCGGATGGGGTGACGAGTTCGAGCGTCTGACCGGCCGACTGCTCGGCGACTACACGACCGCACGTGCGAAGGCAGCACAGGAGAAGAAGGCATGACCCTCAACGAGACCCTCGCGCAGTACAGCGACTGGGCATTCGAATCGGCGTTCGCGGTGCTGGTGCTCGCGCTGGTGCTGCTGATCGCCGAGTACGCCTCGCACCGGGCCGATCTCGTCGCCGAGCGCGAGCGCGCGCTCGTCGCCGTCGGCGCGGCCGGCGAGCCGCCCTCGGCGCCGGACGGTCCGGGCCGGGTGGAGGAGCCGCGGGGCCGGACGCTGTCCGAGCGTCTCGGCAACATGGGGCGCGCGCTCGTCGTCGTGGTGGCCGCCCTGCAGGTCACGTCGATCGTGCTGCGCGGCCTGTCCACCGAACGCTTCCCGCTCGGCAACATGTACGAGTTCGTGTCGATGGCCTGCGCCGCGGCGGTGCTGTTCGGCCTGGTGGTGCTGCGCCGGCCGGCCTACCGGATCATGTGGGTCTACCTGCTCGTGCCGGTGTTGATCCTGATGTTCCTCGCGGCGACCGTGCTGTACGCCGACGCCGCGCCCGTCGTGCCTGCCCTGCAGTCGTTCTGGCTGCCCATCCATGTGACCATCATCAGCGTCGGCAGCGGCATCTTCCTGGTCTCCGGGGTCGCCAGCCTGCTGTTCCTGCTGCGCATCCGGTTCCCGAAGGGCGAGGAGGGCCGCGGCGTGTTCGGCCGGATCGCCGAGCGCCTGCCCGACGCGCAGACCCTGGACCGTCTCGCCTACCGCACCACCATCATCGGGTTCCCGCTGTTCGGTGCCGGGATCATCCTCGGCGCGATCTGGGCCGAGGCCGCCTGGGGCCGGTTCTGGGGCTGGGATCCCAAGGAGACCGTCTCGTTCATCACCTGGGTGATGTACGCGGCGTACCTGCACGCTCGCGCGACGTCGGGCTGGCGCAACACGCGTGCGGCCTGGATCAACGTCGCCGGCTTCGTCGCCATGCTGTTCAACCTCTTCATCATCAACATGGTCGTCTCCGGTCTGCACTCGTACGCCGGCCTGACCTGATCTGTTATCGTCCGCGTCGGCCGGGCCGTGGGGGACCGGGGACGGGGGACGACGTGGTGCCGGAGGACGGCGAGTGGGCGGGGACGGCGCAGCCGTCGGCGCGGGATCTGGACGCATCGCTTCTCGTGAGCCGGGTGCAGCCGGCGCCCGCGCGGGGGTGGCGCCGGGCCGTGTACCGCGGCACCGGCGGGCGCATCGATCCCGGCGACAGCCGACGGGGCCGGCAGCGTCGCGAACTGGTCGAGCAGGTGCGCGGACCGCTGCACGGCTGCTACCGGATCGCGCTGCTGAGCCTGAAGGGCGGAGTCGGTAAGACCACCACCACGGTCACGCTCGGATCGACGTTCGCGTCGTTGCGGGGCGACCGGGTGGTTGCGGTGGACGCCAACCCCGACCGGGGGACACTCAGCCAGAAGGTCGCCGACCGAACGTCCGGCACGGTGCGCACGCTGCTGCGCGACGAGGCGCACATCCACCGCTACGGCGACGTCCGGGCCCACACCTCACAGAACCGGCATCGGCTCGAGGTGCTGGCCTCGGACAGCGACCCGGCCGTCTCGGAGGCGTTCAGCGCGCGAGACTACGAGCGGGCACTGGCAATCCTCGAACGGTTCCACAACCTCGTGCTCACCGACTGCGGCACGGGACTGATGCACTCGGCGATGCGCGCAATCCTCGAGAACGCGGACACGCTGGTGGTCGTCAGCTCCGGATCGGTGGACGGTGCGCGGAGCGCCTCGGCGACGCTGGACTGGCTCGACGCCCACGGCTACCGGGACCTCGTGGCCCGCTCGGTGGCGGTGGTCAACGCCGTGCGGCCCCGGTCCGGCAAGGTGGACGTGGACCGGCTGGTCGAGCACTTCGCGCGGCGCTGCCGCGCCGTCCATGTGCTGCCGTTCGATCCGCACCTCGAGGAGGGTGCGGAGGTGGACCTGGCCCGGCTGCAGCCACGCACCCGGCGAGCGCTGCTGGAACTCGCGGCGGGGGTCGCCGCCGACTTCCCGCGTCGCGGCCACCGGGGCGAGCGCAGCGACGGGGCAGGTGACCGGGGCGAGCGCAGCGACGGGACAGGTGACCGGGGCGAGCGCAGCGACGGGACAGGTGACCGGGGCGAGCGCAGCGACGGGACAGGTGACCGGGGCGAGCGCAGCGACGGGACAGGTGACCGGGGCGAGCGCAGCGACGGGGCAGGCCACTCGGCCGGAGTTCAGTCTCCGGGGTCCTGATCGGGTCCGGGGGTGCCGTCGGCGGACTTACGCCGGAATTCCCGGTCGACCTTCCACAGGAAGTCCGGGTCGTCGTCGGGTCCGATCACGCGGGTCGGCCGGGAGCGAAGGTCGGGACCGAACGCTTTCCACAGCAGCACCGCAATCGTGAGGGCACCGACTATGGCCAACAGGTAGAGCACCACGCACCTCCTCGCCGCGAGCAGTCTGCCGGCGTTTCCGCAGCCGGCCGGGCCTGCTCCTTCAGTCTATTCGTAGTGGCGAGAGCGCCGATGTGGCCTGGGTCCCCGACGATGCCTCCGGCTCCTCGGATCAGCGGGTGGCTTCGGTGGTGAGGGAGCGCAGCAGCGCGAGTACCTCGGATTCCCGGAAGCGGCGGTGACCGCCGGGGGTGCGCAGCGAGCCGAGCCGGCCGGCGTGGGCCCAGCGGGTGACCGTCTTCGGGTCCACGTGGAACAGTGCCGCGACCTGGCCGGGGGTCAGCAGAGATTCCTTCGCGCCGTTGAATGCGGGTGCGCTCATCGATGGTCCTTCCGGGTGTTTCGTCTCGTTCGGATCGACGTGGCCATGTTGACACCGAACACCCCGGTTGCTCGAACGGTCTACGGTTGGTAAAGCGGAAGTAATAGACAAAACGGACGGTCGACCAGGAGGGTGCCAACACGCGGCGGTTACCCTGGACGGGTGAGTGAAGCATCGCAGAACCGTCCTGACCAGTCCGGCAACGCCGGCACCGGCAAGGGCACCCTGGCCCGGGACGTCGCCCTCTACTCGCTGGCCCGGCTGGCCCTCGTCCTCGTGCTCGCGGTGGTGATCCTCTATGTGCCCCGCCTGTTCGGCGTGGAGATCCCCCTGCTGGTCGCGGCGCTCTTCGCGGTGCTGATCGCGCTGCCGCTCTCGCTCGTCGTGTTCGCGCCGCTGCGCCGCCGGGTGAACGAGAGTATCGCGTCTGTCGATGCGCGCCGGCGCGCCGACCGGGCCGACCTGCAGGCCCGCCTGCGCGGCGAGGATCGTAGGTGAGCGACGGTGTCGTCGATCGCAGCGCCTCGCGGGACTGGGTGGACCGTGCCGTCCAGCTGATCGAGGCCGACGCCCAGCGCAGCGCCGACACGCACCTGCTGCGCTATCCGCTGCCGCCCGCGTGGGGCGTCCAGCTGTATTTGAAGGACGAGTCCACGCACATCACCGGCAGCCTGAAGCACCGGCTCGCACGGTCGCTGTTCCTCTATGCCATCTGCAACGGCTGGGTACGCGAGGACACCCCGATCATCGAGGCGTCGTCCGGTTCGACCGCTGTCAGCGAGGCATACTTCGCGAAGCTGCTCGGTCTCGACTTCGTTGCGGTGATGCCGCGCAACACCAGCCCCGCCAAGGTTGCGCTCATCGAGGCGCAGGGCGGGCGGTGCCACTACATCGACCGGCCTCCGGAGATCTACGCCGAGGCGCGCCGGCTCGCCGTCGAGCTGGGTGGTCACTACATGGATCAGTTCACTCACGCTGAGCGGGCCACCGACTGGCGCGGCAACAACAACATCGCCGAATCGATCTTCACCCAGCTGCAGCTCGAGGAGCATCCGATCCCGGAGTGGATCGTCGTCGGCGCCGGCACCGGCGGCACCAGTGCGACCGTCGGCCGGTATATCCGGTTCCGCCGCCACCGCACCCGGCTGGCCGTCGTCGACCCCGAGAACTCCGCGTTCTACGGCGGGTACGAGACGGGCTCGGTGGACTACACCACCGGCCTGCCGTCGCGGATCGAGGGCATCGGCAGGCCTCGGGTGGAGCCGTCGTTCGTCGGCCAGGTGGTGGACCGGATGATCCGGGTGCCCGACGCCGCGTCGATCGCCGCCATGCGGCACGCGAGCGAGAGCCTGGGCCGCCGCGTCGGGGGCTCGACCGGGACCAACCTGTGGGGTGCGTTCGGCCTGGTCGCCGAGATGATCGCCGACGGCCGGCGCGGCAGCGTCGTCACCCTCCTGTGCGACGGCGGGGAACGCTACGCGGGTACCTACTTCGACGACGGCTGGGTGGCCGGTGAGGGCATGGATCTGGCCGCCCCGACCGCGACGCTCGAGAAGTTCGCGGCCACCGGAAGGTGGGCGGCCTGAGCCTCGCCGGACACTACGAGTCCGTAGCCTACGGTGTCGTAGGTTGAGTATCGTGTGGGCATGGAACGCCCCGTCGTGGCCCTGGACAACTACGAAGCCGTCTACGACTTCTACCTCGAGCACCGGCAGAACCGGCCCGTCGCCCGGGGGGCCTACGCCCTCCTCGCCGCCCGGTACCGCCCCCGGGTGCGCTGCGACGACGGGGTCCGCGATCGCCTCCGCGACCTCATCCGGGGTCGGACGCCGCTGCTGATCGTCGCCAACCACCTCACGCACAGCGATCAGTACGTCCTCGCGGCCACGGCATGGCGTTCCCCGCTGCGCCCGGTGATCGGCAGCACGCGGGTGCTGGCGAAGGACGAGCTGTTCGCCGACGAGTCGCAGCGCCGCAAGGTCGACATGATGGGCGGGATCCCGGTCTTCCGGGCCAAGAACCACGGACTGCGGGCGGTCGCCGACGCCGGGCGCCGGATGATGGACGTCTCGGCCGCGCGGCTGCATCACGGCGACAGCGTCGCGATCTTCCCGGAGGGCACCTGCAACGAGGGTGACCCGACCCGGTTGCAGCCCCTCGGGACCGGCATCGGCCACATCGTCCGCCGCTCGCGCGATCTGGGGGTGCGGCCCGCGCTGGTGTGCGTCGGTATCGGCTACGGACCCGGCAAGGACCCGTCGCGCCCGGCGAGCGTGTTCCTCACCGAGCCGGTCACCGGCCTCGACGGCAAGGTCCGCGACGTCACGCGCCTGGTGCAGGACGAACTGCAGCGTGCGGTGGACGGCGCCGTCGCGCGGTACTGAGCCGGCCGGGCACCGTCCCGACGTGTCAACCTGCCTTGACGTCCCCTTGCTTGTCAACGTAAATTGACGGTATGACCGAGGCCACCACACTCGCCGCCGCCGCCGGAAGCCCCGACCCCGCAGAGGGGCTGCGGGCCGTGCGGGCCCTCCGGCGGTTGCTCGAACGACTCGAGGCGATCCAGGTCGACAACGCCCGCCGGCAGGGCTGGTCGTGGCAGGCGATCGCCGATGCGCTCGAGGTGAGCAGGCAGGCCGTCCACCAGAAGTACAACCGGAAGCGTGGGTGATCCGCCGTGTTCGAACGATTCACTGCCGGCGCACGAGCCGCCGTCGTCACCGCGCAGGCGGAGGCCCGGGAGCTGAACGCTCCCCGCATCGAGCCGGCCCACCTGCTGCTCGGCGTCCTCGTCACCGCGGACGTGACGTTGCGGCACCTGCTCGCCGACGTCGGCCTCACGGCCGGGACCGTGCGCAGCGAACTCGCCCGGGACACCGGGGTGCTCGGCGACGAGGACGCCGCCGCGCTCGGTGCCATCGGCATCGACCTCGATTCCGTCCGGGCCCGGCTCGAGGAGAGCTTCGGCGAGGGCGTCCTCGACCGCGGACCCGGCCGGAACCCGCGGGGGCCCTTCGCCGGCCACCTTCCGTTCGATCCTGCCGCGAAGAAGTCCCTGCAACTCGCCCTGCGGGAAGCCCTCGCGCGCCGCGACCGCGTCATCGGCTGCGAGCACCTCCTGCTCGGGATACTGCGCTCCGACGACTACCGCGCCTGCACGCTCGTCGAGTCCCACGTGTCCCGCAGGGCGCTCCGCGACCGCCTGCGGGACTACCCGGGTCGTGCCGCCTGATCGACCGGATCCCGACCGCATGCCGGGGCCGGAATGTGCGACAGTGGCGGCATGATCAACTTCCTGGTCCGGCTGGTCCTCAACGCCGTCGCCATCTGGCTGGCGGCCCAGTGGGTCTCCGGCATCGACTTCACCGGCTCCGGCACCGGCGCCACCAACGAGATCATCTCCCTGCTGGTGATCGCGCTCGTCTTCACTGTCGTCAACGCCTTCGTCAAGCCGCTCGTGCAGCTGCTGTCGCTGCCGCTGCTCATCCTGACGCTGGGGCTGTTCACCCTCGTCGTGAACGCGCTGATGCTCCTGCTCACCGCGTGGCTGAGCGAGTTCACCGACTACGGCCTGACCGTCGAGGGGTTCTGGACCGCGTTCTGGGGCGCCCTGATCATCTCCCTCGTCAACTGGGCCCTCGGTCTGCTGGTGCCCGACCGGGACTGAGGTCCGGGCGCGGGACGAGTCAGGCCAGGAACAGGGCGGCTGCGGTCGCCACGGCCCACACCAGCATCGCCAGGCCCGAATCCCGCAGGGCGGGGATCAGGCTCAATCCCAGACCGCCGGACCGAACGGGTGCATGGGCGCGCACCGCGAACGGCAACGCCAGCAGACCCGCCAGCGCCCACGGCGTGCGCGCCACCAGTGCCAGCGACGCCGCGAACGGCACGGCCAGCAACATCAGGTGCAGCGTCCGGGTCCGCGGGTCGCCCAGGCGCACCGCGAGCGTGCGTTTGCCCGAGACGGTGTCGGTGGGGATGTCGCGCAGGTTGTTCGCCACCAGCACCGCGCTCGAGAACGAGCCCACCGCCACCGCACACGCCAGCCCGACCTGGTCGGCCCGGCCGGCCTGCACGAACTGCGTGCCCAGCACCGCGACGAGCCCGAAGAACACGAACACGGCGATTTCGCCGAACCCGCTGTAACCGTAGGGGTTGCGGCCGCCCGTGTAGTACCAGGCGCCGGCGATGCACACCGCACCCACCAGGAGCAGCCACCACGCGCTCGTGATCGCCAGGACGATCCCGGCCACCGCGCCCACCCCGAAACACGCGAACGCGGCCCGCTTGACCGCCGCCGGCGCCGCCGCCCCGGATCCCACCAGCCGCACCGGCCCGACACGGTCGTCGTCGGTCCCGCGGATGCCGTCGGAGTAGTCGTTGGCGAGGTTGACGCCGACGATCAGTGCCAGGGCGACCACCAACGCCAGGAGAGCCTTCCACCACACCGCGCCGTCGAGCGCGGCCGCCGCCCCCGTGCCGGCGACGACGGGCGCGATCGCGTTGGGAAGGGTGCGCGGACGGGCGCCTTCGAGCCATTGACCAGCGGTTGCCATGCGTCGATCCTGCCATCGAGCGAATGTGCCATCCCGTCGGGCTGAGGAGATGAGCGATACATTCGCTCGGCCGAAACCGGTCGACCTACGAGAACCGGGCGACCAGGGCCCGCCGGTCCACCTTGCCGGGGCCGCGTAACGGCAGGGCGGGGACGACGTAGAGCGCCCGCGGTGCCGCCGTGACGTCCAGTGACACGCTGGTCCAGGCTCGCAGGTCGTCGAGGGTGGGGGAGGCGCCGCCCTCCGGGACGACGACGGCCGCCACTCGTTGACCGAGACGGGGGTCGGGCAGCCCGATCACGGCGCATTCGCGTACCGCGGGGTGCTCGAGCAGGACGGCCTCGACGACCTGCGGCACGACGGTGAGGCCGCCCGTGGAGATGGCCTCGTCCAGGCGCCCCAGGATGCGGAGGACGCCGTCGGCGAGCGCGCCCGCGTCGTCGGTGCGGAACCAGCCGGGTTCGGCGAACGCCGGATGATCGGGCAGACCGCGATAGCCGCGCGCGAGTGTGGTCCCGCCGAGCCACACCCGCGACTGCGCGTCGACCCGGACCGTGGTCCCGGCCAGTGGGACCCCGTCGTACACGCACCCGCCGCACGTCTCGCTCATCCCGTAGGTGCGGACGACGGTGATCCCGGCGTCCTGCGCACGGCGCAGGAGCGGGGCGGGCGTGGCGGCACCGCCCAGCAGGACCGCGTCCAGTTCGGCGAGGGCCGCGACGGCGTCCGGGTGGTCCAGGGCCTTGATCAGCTGGGTCGGCACCAGCGACGTGTAGCGCCGCCCACCGGGCATGGCGGCGACCGCCGCCGGCAGCCGATCCGGATCGAAGCCCCCGGCGACGTCGATCACCACGGGCCCGGCTCCTGCGAGCAGGCCCCGCAGCAGCACCTGCATTCCGGCGATGTGGTGGGCCGGCAGCGCCAGCAGCCACGAGCCGGGTCCGCCGAGGCGCTCGTGGGTGGCGTCACCGCTGGCCCGCAGCGCTTCGGCGGTCAGCTGGGCGCCCTTCGGGGTGCCCGTGGTGCCCGAGGTGGCGACGACCAGACCGATGCCGTCGTCGACGGGTTCGTCCGGGCGCAGCGCGTCGGTCAGTCTCTGGATTTCCCGGTCGTCGGCGGCCGGCACCGGGAGCAGGGCCGGTCCGTCGCCGTCGAGCATGCGCCGCAGGGCGGGCAGCACCTCCCGCACGGCGTCGCCGGGCGGGACGGGCAGCACCTCGAGATTCATGTGGCGGGGCCGGTGAGCGGCCACCCTCCGGTCTCGAGGTGCCGGCGCACCCGGTCGATATCTTGTTCGAGCGGCATCTCGTTGGTGATCTTCGTGATCAGCACGGCGATGTCCGTCTTCGAGATGGGCAGGTCCCCGTCGTCGACGAGGGTGTGCGCCACCTGGTCGACCTCGTCCTCCGACAACCGCCGGCTGAGCAGCGCGAACAGCGGCACGTAGTCCTGTTCCGGCACGCCCTCCGGGTAGCCGGCACGCAGCCACTCGATGATCGAGGTGAGGAACGGCGGAAGCGTCACGGGGGCACCTCCTCAGTTCGTCCCGTCGTCGCCGGTCACCACGGTCCCGTCCTCGGCGACCACCGGCCAGCCTCCCGCGGCGAGGTGCCCGGCGACCCGTTCGAGGTCCTCCTCCGACGGTTCCTCGTGCAGCACGCCGGCGATGATCTGCTCGAGCGTGTCGTAGTCGACATGACGCTCGGGATGCTCGTGCGCCGTGGCGATCGACATCTCGCACACTTCAGCGATCTCCTCGTCCGTCAGGCGCCGCCGCAGCACGGCGAGCAGCGCGAAGTGATCCTTGGCCGGGATGCCTTCCGGATAGCCGGCGCGCAGCCAGTCGAGGACCGAACGGAGCGAGTACTTGGGCAAGGCGGTTCTTTCGTGGGACGGGCGGCGGGACGGTGGTGGCTCAGAAGACGTCGATGCCGAAGGTGCTCGACAGGAAGTCCGAAGCCAGCAACAGTATCCCCGCGACGATCGCGATCAGCACGACGGCGAAGCAGACGACGGCGCCGGCGATGCCGAGCGGGTTCGGCCGGGCCTGCTCACCGGCGCGTCCCGCGACGAGCGATCGCATGCCCAGCGCGAAGACGGCCGGCAGGCCCGCCCCGAAGAAGAGGCCGACGAGGACGACCTGCCACAGCGAGCTCAGGGTGTTCGTCAACAGGTTCACGGGCGTCCCTCCGTGGGAGTGGTCGGTGCGGCCGGCACGTCCTCGGGCGCCGGGGCCGGGGCCGGGGGCTGGGCCGGAGCCAGCTTGCCGTCCCATTCGGCGGTGACGTTGGAGGCGTCGATCGGCTGCCGACGCGACCGCAGGTACATCAGCATCGACAACGCGCACAGCACCGCGAACACCACGATCACGCCCGGCAGGCCGCCGATCAGATGGGCCAGACCCCAGCACAACGCGCCGACGAGCGCCGCGGACGGCAGCGTGATCAGCCAGGCGACGGCCATGCGGCCGGCGACGCCCCAGCGCACGTTCGCGGAGCGGGTGCCCAGGCCGGACCCCAGGATCGAACCGGTCGCCACGTGGGTGGTCGACAGGGGCAGACCGAAGTGGCTCGAGGTGAGGATGATCGCGGCGGACGACGACTCCGCCGCCATGCCCTGCGGCGGTGCGATCTCCACCAGCCCCTTGCCGAGGGTGCGGATGATGCGCCAGCCACCGAGGTAGGTGCCCAGGGCAATCGCGACGGCGCAGGAGAACTTCACCCAGAACGGCATCTCCGCGTCGGCGGTGAGGCTGCCGTGCGCCACGAGCGCCAGGAAGATCACGCCCATCGTCTTCTGCGCGTCGTTGGTGCCGTGCGCCAGCGACACCAGGGAGGCGGAACCGATCTGCCCGATGCGGAAGCCGTGACCGCGGGTCTCGTCGGGCACCGCGCGGGTGATGCGGTGCACCGACCAGGTGCCGACTGTGGCGACGAGTGCCGCGACCACCGGCGCCAGCAGCGCCGGGATGATCACCTTGCCGATCACTCCGTCCCACACCACGCCGCCGATCCCGAGCGAGGCGAGGGCGGCGCCGATGAGGCCGCCGAAGAGCGCGTGCGACGAGCTCGACGGCAGTCCGAACAGCCACGTCGCGAGATTCCAGAGGATGCCGCCGACGAGACCGGCGAACACGATGAGCAGCAGTGCCTCGCCCCCGGTGCTGTCCAGGTTCACGACGCCCTTGGCGACCGTCGCGGCGACCTCGACGGACAGGAACGCGCCGACGAGGTTGAGTGAGGCGGAGAGGCCGACCGCAACCTTCGGTTTCAGGGCGCCGGTGGCGATCGATGTCGCCATCGCGTTCCCGGTGTCGTGGAAGCCGTTGGTGAAGTCGAATGCGAGGGCAGTGACTACCACAACCAGGAGGACGACGAGCTCTGCGGTCACATCTGCCGATTGTGAGGTAGCCGGTGGGTAAAAGTACAGCGACGAGGAGGTGAACGCGGCCACCCCGGCTCTTCCGGCGGTGGCAGCACGCGTGCGCCGGTTCCCCGCTGTGTGGAGTTTCACTCGGCGATCGGCGTGTGACCGGATTCACGACAGGTCTCACTGAACGGGAATCTCCCGCCCCGCCCTTCCCGGCCCTGGCTAGCTTTCGCCGCAGTACACCGCCCCGGAGCTTCCGCCGGACGGAGCCCCGCGACGAAGGAGACACCGGACCTTGAACAAGCACACACTCGCCAGGACCGTGCTGGCGCTGACGGCGTCCGCGGCGCTGCTCTCGGCCTGTGCCGGCGAACGCGGCGCCGACCCGTCGGGCGGGGCCGGCGCGGCCGGGACCGGGGCCGCCGCGGCCGACACCGTCGCGGTGGACAAGTTCGGCACCCTGGACTCGCCGTGCGGGGAGGGGGACGCCGCGGGCGCCACCGACCAGGGCGTGACCGACACCGAGATCCGCATCGGCTACGGCGACGACCGCGGCTACGCCAAGAGCCCGGGCCTGAACAAGGAGATGTCGGACGCCGTCTCCGCGATGATCGACTGGTGCAACGCCCAGGGCGGCATCAACGGGCGCACGATCGTCGGCACCGACTACGACGCAGCGATGACCCAGGCCAACTCCGTCATGCAGGACGCGTGCCGCTCCGAGTTCATGATGGTCGGTCACGGCTTCGCGATGGACCAGACCGCCGAGCAGACCCGCGTGGCCTGCAACCTCGCGGCGGTGCCCGGCTTCACGGTGTCGCCGGAGGCGGCCAACGGCCCCATGACCTATCAGGGTGTGCCGTTCCCGGTGGACTACGCCAACGGCTCGGCATGGTTCCAGATGGCGCAGCTGCGACCGGACCTGAAGGACAAGTTCGACCTCGTCGGCAGCACGATGCCGACCATCATCACGTCGCTGACCAAGGTGCGCTCGATCGCCGAGGCCGCCGGGTTCGAGCTGAAGAACTGCGGCGTGACCATCAACTACGACGGCGAGGCCAGCTACGTCCCGTTCGCCGAGAAGTTCAAGGAGTGCGGCGTCGAGGGCCTGTGGACCTCCCGGTCGCCGGTGCCCAACGAGCTGAACTTCTTCAAGGCGCTCGACCAGGTGGGCATCGATCCCGTCCTGATGGGTGAGGCGACCTGGTACGGCCAGACCGTCGAGGAGGCGAACGCCGGCGGTCTGCTCGACAACCTGCACGCGGGCATGACCTTCCAGATGCTCGAGAACGCGGACAAGGTGCCGGCGGTGCAGCAGTACCTCGACCTCGTCGGGGAGCAGGGCGGCAAGACCGCGCTGCTCGGCATGCAGGCCACCTCGTCGTTCCTGCTGTGGGCGACCGCGGCGAAGGAGTGCGGCTCCGACCTGACCCGGCAGTGCATGATCGACGAACTGTCGCAGATCCACGAGTGGGACGGCGGCGGACTGCACGCCGTGACCGACCCGGGTGCCAACATGCCGGCCAGCTGCGGTCTGACGGTCACCCTGAAGGGTGAGACGTACACGCAGGCGTTCCCGCAGACGGCCGCCGAGTTCGAGTGCAACGACGCGTACCTCGTCAAGACCGCTCCGGAGACGTGGGGTACCGAACTCGGACCGGACCGGATCGCCACCAAGTTCATGAACCCGAACGTGATCAAGCCGCAGGACTGACCGGCCTGCACCGACCGGCGGGGCGGTGCCCGCGCGGCACTGCCCCGCCTCCCCACGACCGGTTCTCTACCGACAGGGCTTCACCATGGACACATTCGTGACGTTCACGATCCTGGGCCTCGTGCTCGGGTCCGTGTACGCGATCGCGGCCTCCGGGCTCGTTCTGACCTACAACACCTCCGGAATCTTCAACTTCGCGCACGGCGCCCAGGCCATGCTCGGTGCGTTCCTCTACTGGCAGCTCACGGCCGGCTGGGGGCTGCCCGTCCCGCTGGCGCTGCTCGTGGTGCTGTTCCTCGCGGGGCCGCTCATGGGCCTGGCGCTGTACGTCGTGATCATGCGGGGCCTGCGGGACACCGCCGAGGTCACCAAGATCGTCGTGACCGTCTCGGTCATGCTGGGGATGCTGTTCCTGTCCCAGTGGTTCTGGCATCCCGAGAAGCCACGCTCGCTCGGCATGTTCTTCGGCGACGACGCCGGGATCAGCGTGCTCGGCGCTTTCGTCCGCGTCCACGAGATCCTGTGCGTGGTCGCGGCGATCGGGATCGCGGTCGGGCTGCGCATGCTCTTCCAGCGCACCCGGATGGGCGCCACCATGCGCGGCGTCGTCGACGACCCCGACCTGCTGCGGCTCAACGGCCACAACCCCGAACGGATCGCCGCGTTCTCGTGGGCGCTCGGCTCCACCCTCGCCGTCCTCGCCGGGGTGCTGATCACCCCGATCAGTGGCGGCAGCCTCGAGGCGAACATGCTCACCCTGCTCGTCATCGACGCGTTCGCGGCCGCGATGTTCGGCCGGCTCAGCTCGATCCCGCGCACCTTCGTCGGCGCCCTCGTGCTCGGCCTCGCCGGCGCCTACCTGATCGGCTACGCACCCTCGTCCTGGGCCTGGACGTCGAACCTGCGGGTCTCGCTGCCGATGGTGGCGCTGTTCGTGGTGCTGATCGTCCTGCCGCAGGACCGGCTGCGCGGCGCGGCGATGCGCACCCGCGAGCGCTACCACGTACCGAGCGTGCGCAAGGCCGTCGTGTGGGCGGTTGCGCTCGTCGCCGTCGTCTACCTCGTCCGCCTGCTCATGGTGGAATCCGCGATCACCACGTTCACGCTGGGGATGACCTTCGCGATCGTCGCGCTGTCGCTGACCCTGCTCACCGGGTACGCGGGTGAGATGAACCTCGCACCCCTGTCGTTCGGGGCCATCGCCACGATCGTCGTGTTCCACTTCGGGATCACGGGCACCGGTCTCGACCAGCGTCTGACCGTGTGGGGGGTGCTGCTGGCCGTGGCCGTCACCGCACTCGTCGGCGGGCTCGTCGCGCTTCCGGCCCTGCGGCTGCGCGGTCTCTACCTCGCGCTCGCCACCATGGCATTCGGCGTCTTCGTGTCCAACATGGTGCTGCGGGACACCACCGAGCACGAACTGTTCGGTGTGAAGTTCTCGATCTTCACCGGGGGCTCGCTCGTGATCCCGCCGCTGCGGATCGGGCCGCTGGACCTGCAGGACGAGACCACGTTCCTCATGACGGCGACGGTCCTGTTCGCGCTGCTCGGTGTCGGTGTCGTCGCCCTGCGCAACGGCGGCTACGGACGTCGCCTGGCGGCGATGAAGGACAGCCCGGCCGCGTCGGCCATGCTCGGGCAGAACCTGGTGACCCTCAAGCTGAGCGTCTTCATGCTCTCGGCCGCCATCGCCGGTCTCGGCGGCGTCCTCATGTCCAGTGCCACCGGGGCGGTCGCGGGCGAGAACTTCAGCATCATCGTGGGACTCACCCTGCTCATGCTCACCGTGGTGGCCGGCATCGGCTACGTCAGCGGGGCCCTGTTCGGCGGCCTCATGGCCGGCGTCGGGTTCGCGGTCATCATGGTTTCGTTCAACAACCTCGCCAAGACGCAGCCCGAGCTCGAGGGCCTGTACCTGCTGCTCGGCAACATCGCCGCGGTCAGCCCCGCGCTCATCGGCATCGGCGTGGGCCACAACCCGTCGGGCAGCGTGCACCAGGTGGTGGAGGGCTACCGCCGTCTGCTGTCCGCCCGGCCGGTCCTCTACGGCGGCGGCGCCGTGATCGCGGTGCTCTACGTCCTGACCCTGACGGGCGTCCTGGGCAACTGGTGGTTCGCGGCGCTGACCATCACGATCGTGTTCCTGCTCCCGGTGATCGGCGAATGGCTGATGCCCGGTGCGGTCCTGGACCCCGAGGAGCAGGCCCGCCGGCGAACCACCCCGCCGGAACTCGTCGGTCTCGACGAGCCGTACACCGCGGAGGGGTGCTACCGCCTCGACCGCGAACTGGGACTGCCCGCGGCACGGCCCACCCGTCCGGCGGCCGAACCCCCCGCGACCGTCGTGAAGGAGCTGAGCGCGCATGTCTGACATCCTGCTCGAGACCCGGGGCGTCACCGTCCGGTTCGGCGGTCACACCGCCGTCGACGACGTGAGCATCGCCGTCACCGCGGGCACTGTGACCGGGCTGATCGGGCCCAACGGTGCCGGCAAGACCACCCTGTTCAACACCGTCACCGGGCTGCAGAAACCCACCTCCGGGCAGGTGATCCTCGACGGTGTCGACGTCACCCGGGCGGCACCCTACAAACGTGCCCGGCGCGGACTGGCCCGCACCTTCCAGCGGCTCGAGCTGTTCCTGTCGCTGTCGGTGCGCGACAACCTCCGGGTCGCGGGCGACATGCACCGCACCGCGACCCGCGCCCGCCATGACATCGACGCCGAGACCGACCGGCTGCTCGAGCTGACCGGGCTCACGGACGTCGCCGACCGGGACGTCTCCGACATCCCCACCGGCCGCGCCCGCGTCGTCGAGGTCGCGCGGGCGCTGATGACCCGGCCGCGCGTGCTGCTGCTCGACGAACCCGCGTCCGGGCAGACGGAGCGGGAGACCGACGATTTCGCGGACCTGCTGTGCCGGCTCGCGGGCGACGGTCTAGGGATCTGCCTCGTCGAGCACGACCTGCCGCTCGTGATGCGGGTGTGCTCGCGCATCCACGTCCTCGACTACGGCGCCCTCATCGCCTCGGGCAGCCCCGAACAGATCCGCAACGACCCAGCGGTGATCGCCGCGTACATCGGAACCGAGGAGGTCGCATGAACGCACCGGTCACCGATCTCGTCGACGTCCCCGGCGACGAACCGACCCCGCTGCTCGAGCTGGTCGACGTGCGGGCGAGCTACGGACCCATCGAGGTGCTCCACGGGGTGAACCTGGCGCTGCAGCCGGGCTCGGTGGTCGCCCTGCTCGGACCCAACGGCGGCGGCAAGACCACGACGCTACGGGTGTGCTCGGGCGTGCTGCCCGTCGAGCACGGTGAGCTGCGCATCGCCGGCCGCGTCGTCAACGGTGTCGACGCCGCGGCGCTCGCCCGGCTCGGCGTCTGCACCATCCCGGAGGGGCGGGGCATCTTCCCCAACCTCACCGTCCGGGAGAACCTGTGGGTCGCCACCGGAACCGGCGTGTCGCTGAAGGATCTCGAGGCCGTCGCCTACGAGCGATTCCCGATCCTCGGGAAGCGACGGGGCCAGCTCGCGGGCTCGATGTCGGGCGGCGAGCAGCAGATGCTCGCCCTGTCCCGGGCCCTCGGCACCGACCCCACGGTGCTGCTGCTCGACGAACTGTCCATGGGGCTCGCCCCCCGGATCGTCACCGAGATGTACGACATCGTCGGCCGGCTCGTCGAGGACGGGCTGTCGATCCTCGTCGCCGAGCAGTTCGCGCGGGCGGTGCTGCCGATCGCGACGTCGGCCGCGCTGATGCTGCAGGGCCGCGTCGTGCGGGTCGGGGACCCCGCCGACATCGAGAACGAACTTTCGACCAGCTACCTAGGAGGATGACCATGACCGCACTCACCGAGGAGCGGCGCGCCAAGTTCCGGCAGGACGCGGCCGACCTGAAGCTCGACACCGGCGGCGCGAAGGCCGACGGTCCCGCGCGCATCGGCGGGCTCGTAC
The DNA here is from genome assembly GCF_011058195.1 of Rhodococcus sp. 14C212. Taxonomy (NCBI): domain Bacteria; kingdom Bacillati; phylum Actinomycetota; class Actinomycetes; order Mycobacteriales; family Nocardiaceae; genus Rhodococcus; species Rhodococcus sp. 14C212. The sequence continues at coordinate 36,500 of NZ_JAALEH010000035.1, forward strand.
TGATGATCGGCGGTGCCGTCGCGGCGTTCGTCGTCTACTTCGCCTCGCTCACCCAGGCGGACCTGCGCAACATCGCGTCGTATCAGATCCTCGCCACGGCGTTGCTGATCGTCGCGATCCTCGGCGCCGCGCTGTATCTCGCGGGCGCGATCGCGCGAGTGCTGCGACTGTGGCTGCTGCGCCAGCTCTACGACTCGCAGGCCCACACCGAGCAGATCGCGGCCGCGCTGACGGGCCGCTGACGCGGCCGGTGCGTCCTTCGGGCTGTCACCGCAGCCCGAAGGACGCACCGGTCAGCGGGTGTCGCGGCGCAGCGGATGGTCCGGCGGGATCTGCACCAGCACGATCGGGATGCCGTCGGGATCGGCGATCCACAGCTCGTGCAGGCCCCACGGCTCCTGCCGGGCGCCCCGCACGATCGGGACGCCCCTCGTCACCAGCTCGGCCTCCACGTTGTAGACGTCGCGCACCTGCAGCCACAGCGCACCCTCGAAGTGCTGGGGCCTCCCGGTGCTGCCGTGCGCGGCCACCTCGATCAGCGACTGCCCGGCGAAGAACACCGTCCCGCCGGGATATTCGCGGTAGATCGCCAGGCCCAGGACGTCACCGTAGAACCGCAGGGCGGCGTCGTAGTCGGCCGGCCGGAGGATCGTCCGGCTGCCGAGGATCTCCATCTCAGCCCTCCTCGGCCGGGCGCGCCTCGTGCCCCCGTCGCCCGTGGGTGCGGCGCTGTTCCTTCATCTCGGCCTCGAACAGATGCCGACGGCCGCGGACCAGTTCGTCGCGCACCTGTCGCTCGAGCTCGCGGAACTCCGTCCAGTAGCCGTCGTCGAAGTCCTCCACGATCTGGAACGTCCACCGCCCCTCGAGGACGTTGCGGCCGACCATCTCCGTCTGCACCCGGTCGGCGAGTTCGCGGTGACCGGCCTCGGCGAGCTTGTCCACGGCGTCGCCGAGCAGCAGGTCGGCGCGGCCCATCAGCTGGTGGAAGGCGTACAGATTCCCGCGGGCCTGCTCCACCGTTTCGAGCGCTTCGGAGAGTTTGCCGGCCGCCGCCACCGTCTCGTCGGACACGCCGTCGGGCCGGATGTGGTCGGGAAGTGGTTGCTCGCGATCCGTCATGATCAGGAGTGTGCCCGATTCGGGCCGTTTCAATCGGGAGGTTGTGGCGCCGAGGGGGAGGTTGTCGCGGAGGCTACTCGCGCGATGCCGCGACAACCTCCCCCTCGCCGCGAAAAGGCCCTAGTAGTACCAGGGGTAGGGGGACCAGTCCGGGTCCCGCTTCTGCAGGAACGCGTCCCGGCCCTCGACCGCCTCGTCGGTCATGTACGCGAGCCGCGTCGCCTCGCCCGCGAACAGCTGCTGGCCGACGAGCCCGTCGTCGGCGAGGTTGAAGGCGTACTTGAGCATCCGCTGGGCCTGCGGCGACTTGCCGTTGATCTTCGCGGCCCACTCCAGCGCGACGTTCTCGAGCTCGGCGTGGTCGACGACGCGGTTGACCGCACCCATGTGATGCATTTCCTCGGCGGTGTAGGCGTCGCCGAGGAAGAAGATCTCGCGGGCGAACTTCTGGCCCACCATCTTCGCCAGGTACGCGCTGCCGTAGCCGCCGTCGAAGCTGCCCACGTCGGCGTCGGTCTGCTTGAACCGGGCGTGCTCGCGGGAGGCGAGGGTCAGGTCGCACGTGACGTGCAGGCTGTGCCCGCCGCCGGCGGCCCAGCCGTTGACGAGGGCGATCACGACCTTCGGCATGAACCGGATCAGCCGCTGCACCTCGAGGATGTGCAGCCGGCCCGCGCGGGCCTTGTCCACCGTGTCGGCGGTTTCGCCGCTCGCGTACTGGTAGCCGCTGCGCCCGCGGATCCGCTGGTCGCCGCCGGAACAGAAGGCCCAGCCGCCGTCCTTCGGGCTGGGGCCGTTGCCGGTGAGGAGCACCGCGCCGACGTCGGACGTCATGCGGGCGTGGTCCAGCGCGCGGTACAACTCGTCGACGGTGTGCGGACGGAACGCGTTGCGCACCTCCGGCCGGTCGAACGCCACGCGGACGGTGCCCTGCGTGACGTGCCGGTGGTAGGTGATGTCGGTGAGGTTCTCGAACCCGGGTACGGGTCGCCACAGCTCAGGATTGAAAGTCACCCGTCGACCATAGAACTCCGGTCGCGGGCCTCTGCGCCGACGCGACGGTCGTCAGGCGATACCGTGCAGCTATGAGCGAGCAGACGGACCGTACGGTCGACGCCGACTACGAACATCACGGCGGGTTTCCGGTGTACACGCCGGTGAAGGCGGGACCGAACTACGGTCGCTTCGTCGAGGCGCTGCGGAGGCTGCAGGATCTCGCCGTGTCCACCCACATCCCCGACGACGTCGTCGACCGGGCCATCGAGCAGGCCGAGGCCCTCGGGGACCTGCTCGAGCCGCACGTCGTGCCCGAGGGCAGGTCGCCGGCCGGATTCAACGTCGACCTGCCCGGTCGCGGCAGCCTGCTGATGCCGCCGTGGACGATCGAGAAGTTCGACGCCGAGTCGGTTCGCTCGCGCGGCATGTTCCGGATCTACCACCGCGGCGGCAACAGCGCGGCGCACGGTGGCACCCTGCCACTGCTGTTCGACGACCTGTTCGGCATGGTGGTCCACGCGGCCGGCCATCCCATCGCCCGCACCGGCTACCTGCATGTGAACTACCGCAAGATCACCCCGCTCGAGACCGAGCTCGTCGTGGAGGGGCGGGTCGACCGGGTCGAGGGGCGCAAGCTCTTCTGCTCGGCCGAGCTGCGCGATCTCGACGGCACGCTGCTCGCCGACTGCGAGGCCCTGATGATCCAGCTGCTGCCCGGCCAGCCGTGACCGCCGCGGCCCTGCCGGCCGTCGACGAGATCCTCGACGCGGCCGTCGTGGTGTCGCTGCCCATGCGGGTGCGGTTCCGTGGCATCACCGAACGTGAACTCGTGCTCGTGCGAGGTCCCGCCGGATGGGGAGAATTCGGGCCGTTCCCCGAGTACGTCGACGACGAGGCGGCGCACTGGCTGCGTTCGGCCCTCGAATCCGCCTGGTTCGGGCATCCGGCGCCGCGCCGGGACACCGTGCCCGTCAACGCCACCGTTCCGGCCGTCGGCCCCGGCGACGTGCCGGCCGTCCTCGCCCGGTTCCCGGGGGCCCGCACCGCCAAGGTCAAGGTTGCCGAACCCGGTCAGGACCTGGCGCAGGACGTCGCGCGGGTGCGGGCGGTGCGCGAGCTCGTCCCCCACGTGCGGATCGACGCGAACGGCGGGTGGAGCGCCGACGAGGCGGTCGCCGCGCTGAGGGCCCTCGTCGCCGACGGCCCGCTCGAGTACGCCGAGCAGCCCTGCGCGACGGTGCCCGAACTGGTCGAGGTGCGTCGCCGGATGCCCGACGTGCCGGTGGCGGCGGACGAGAGCATCCGGCGCGCCGAGGATCCCCTGCGGGTGGTGCGGGCCGGCGGCGCCGACGTGGCGGTGGTCAAGGTGGCCCCGCTCGGCGGGGTGCGACGGCTGCTGGCGCTGGCCGACGAGCTGGCCGGCCACGGCGTGCCGGTGGTGGTGTCGAGCGCGCTCGACTCGGCCGTGGGCATGGGTGCCGGACTGGCCGCGGCGGCCGCGCTGCCCGAGCTGCCGTATGCGTGCGGACTGGGCACGGGCGGGTTCTTCACCGTCGACGTGGCGGCGCCGCGCACGATGGCCGACGGGGCGCTCCCGGTGGGGGAGGTGACGCCGGATCCGGCCCTCCTCGCGGCCGTGCGGGCCGACCCGGAACGGGCGCGCTGGTGGTTCGACCGGGTGCGGCGCTGCCGCGCCGCGCTCGACTAGGTGCGGCTCGGGTAGTCGTATATCGTTCCGGGCGTTCGTACTCACGAGTCACATTACGGAGGCAGTGGAAGTGGTTGCAGCTCTGGATGATGCCCTGCTCGGCGCCGACAAGGTCCCGGCGGTCGTCGCCGACGTCGAGGCGCTGATCGACGCCGAGGTGTCGGACAAGAAGGGCGCGTCGGGTCTCGCGCTCAAGGCCGGCTACGCGGCGGTGACGAAGCTCGGCCCGTCGATCGTGCCCAGCGCCGTCGAGGGGCTGCTGCCGGAGTTCGTCACCAAGATCCAGCCGTTCTGGCAGGACTACGCGGGCAACGGTGCGTTCGCCGACTACCTCACCGCCCGCGGTGAGACGGTGGCGGACGCGCTGCTCGGCGTGACGGACGCGCGCATCGAGGCCTCGTCGCGCACGGCGATCAAGAAGGTCTACGAGAAGCTGCGTCCGTCGGCGCAGAAGCACGTCGTCGAGGCCCTGCCGCGCGTGGGCGCGCTGGTGCAGAAACACGCCGGCTGAGGCACCTGAGGCACCCGGTGTCTTTCCGGACCGGTCGCGGTCCGGAAAGACACCACCCTCAATAGCTGGCGGCGCCGAACTTCCAGTAGCCGGTGAACGTCACGGCGGACTTGGCGAGGCCCCGCTCCCGCACCAGGTGCCGGCGCATCGACGTCACGAGTCCCGATTCGCCCGCCAGGAACGCGTATCCCGGCCCGTCGGGCAGCGCGGCGGCCCGCACGGCCTCGAGCACGTGCGGCCCGGGCGGCGCGTGCCGCCCGGGCCGCACCACCGTGTGCAGCCGGACGCCCGGACCGGGGACGATCTCCTGGGCGGCGACGTCGCCGGCATCGTCCACCTCCACGAACACCTCGGTGGGCCCCGCGTGGTGCCGCCCGGCGGACGACGCGAGGATCCCCGCGATCGCGGGCAGCGCGCTCTCGTCGGCTACGAGGACCTGCCAGCGCGCCTCGGCGGGGCGGTGGTACATGATGCCCTCGTCCAGCAGCGCCAGTTCGACACCCGGCCGTGCGGTGCGCGCCCACCGCGATGCCGGTCCCGTGTCGCCGTGGGTGGCGAAGTCGATGTCCAGTTCGGCCGTGTCGCCGTACTGGCCCGTTCCCGCCTCCCGGTAGCGACGGATCGTGTAGTTGCGCAGGATCGGCTGGACGGCCTCGGGCATGGCCCGCATCGCGGGCCACCACTGCGGGCTCGCCGTGGCCGGCAGGGTCAGCGACCGTTGGCCCGGGGCCGGGAAGAACATCCGGAACCACTGGTCGAACCCCATCGGTGCGATCCGCCCGACGTTCGCGCCGCCCACGGTGACCCGCACGAAGCTCGGCCCGATTCGTTCGGTGGCGAGCACCCGTCCGGTGACGATCTCGCGACTCGCCGGGGCGATGCGGGTGGTCTTGGTGCGCACGGCCATACGAACCTCCGTTGGAATTAGCGGAGGCTAACCTATCACTCGGGGCGGTCGAGGTGGCGCACCTCGGGGGTGAGACCCCATTCGTTGCGACCCAGCCGGCTCGCCGGCGCCAGGGCCGCGAAGTCCGGCATCCCGTCCTCGGCCAGCACGTCGGTCCGGACCGACACGGCCACCACGTCGCCCATCACCACGAAGCAGTCCCCGACCTCGATCACCCGGTGCAGGGTGCACTCGATCGCCGCCGGCGCTTCCGCGACCCGAGGCGGATGCACCCGCTCGCTGCGCTCGGGCCGCAGGTCCACAGCCGCGAATTCGTCCACGTCGTGCGCGAAGCCCGCCGACGTCGCGTTGACCCGTTCCATCAGCGGCACGGTCGCGACGTTGATCACGAACTCGCCGGTCTCCTCGATGTTGCGGAGGCTGTCCTTGCGCCCGACCGAGGTGAACTGCACCACCGGCGGCGCGACCGCGGCGACGGTGAAGAAGCTGTACGGCGCGACGTTGGGAACTCCGTCCGCCGACACGGTGGACACCCATGCGATCGGCCGCGGCACGATCGTGGCGGTCATCAGTCGGTAGAAGCGGCCGGTGCCCAGCTCGGTGGGATCGAAGACGGTGCGCATCGCCCCATTCTTGCTGTGACCCTCGTCCCGCGCCGCCGGGGGATCGGGGGCGTGCCGCCCGGGGCATCGGGGGCGTGCCGCCCGCCCGCACTACTCTGGGTGCCGTGAACCCGTCCACCGCCCAGGCCACCGCCGTCGTCGACGAACTCGCCCGAGGCGGCGTCCGCGACGTCGTGCTGTGCCCCGGTTCGCGCAACGCGCCGCTCGCCTTCGCGCTGCAGGCCGCCGACAATGCGGGCCGGCTGCGGCTGCACATGCGCATCGACGAACGCACCGCCGGCTTCCTCGCGATCGGGCTGTCCGTCGCCTCCGGCCGGCCGGTGCCCGTCGTGATGACCTCCGGCACCGCCGTCGCCAATCTTGCGCCGGCCGTGCTCGAAGCCAACTACGCTCGGGTGCCGCTCGTGGTGCTCAGCGCCAACCGCCCCTACGAGCTCCTCGGCACCGGCGCCAACCAGACCGTCGAACAGCTCGGCATGTTCGGCACCCAGGTCCGCGCCACCATCAGCCTCGGCCTGGCCGAAGGGATCGAGCAGAACAGCGAGTGGCGCTCCGCGGTCAGCCGCGTCCTCGCCGCGGCCCGCGGCACCCGCTCCGGCAACGCCGGGCCCGTCCACTTCGACATCCCGCTGCGCGAGCCGCTCGTCCCGGACGTCCACCCCCAGGGCCCGGTCCCCGAAGGCCGCCCCGACGGCAGCGCCTGGACCACCACCGTGCACGCCACCCTCGACGTGCCGATGGAACTCGACATCACCGCCGACACGGTGGTGATCTCCGGCCACGGCTCCGCCTACCGGCCCGAGCTGTCGGAACTGCCCACCGTGGCCGAACCCACCGCGCCGCTCCACGGTGTCCCCCTGCACCCGATGGCGCTGCCCCAGCTGAAGCCGCGGCAGGCGATCATCACCGGCCGGCCCACCCTGCACCGGCCGGTGTCCAAGCTGCTCGCCGACCCGTCGGTGGCCGTGTACGCGCTCACCACCGGACCCCGCTGGCCCGACGTGTCCGGCAATGTCCTCGCCACCGGCACGCGCGCCGTCGTCACCGGCCGCCCCGACCCGGCCTGGCTGGACCGCTGCCGGAACCTGTCCGCTCACACCGACAAGGCGGTGCGCGCCCAGCTCGACGTCCACCCGAAGCCGACCGGACTGCACGTCGCGGCGGCGGTCACCGACGCGCTGCGCGACGGGGACCAGCTGCTGCTCGGCGCCTCCAACCCGGTGCGCGACGCGGCGCTGGTGAGCTACCCCCGCGACGGGGTGAAGGTGCTCTCCAACCGCGGCGTCGCCGGCATCGACGGCACCGTGTCGACCGCCGTCGGCGCCGCCCTGGCCTACCAACAGGGCCGCACCGTCGCCCTGATGGGCGACCTGACATTCCTGCACGACGCGTCCGGCCTGCTGATCGGCACCGCCGAACCACGCCCGGAGAATCTGACCGTGGTCGTCGCCAACGACGACGGCGGCGGCATCTTCGAGCTGCTCGAGCAGGGCGACCCGCAGTACGCCGGCGTGTTCGAGCGCGTGTTCGGCACGCCGCACGGCATGGATCTCGCCGCGCTGTGCGCCGCGTACCGGGTGCCGCACGAGCGGGTGGACCTGTCCGCGCTCACCGCCGCGCTGGCCGACCGGACCGCGCCCGCCGGCGGCATCCGGGTGCTCGAAGTGATCACCGACCGCTCCGGCCTGCGGGAACTGCACGCAGCCGTGCGTGCCCAGCTGTGACGGACGCATGAGCGGGATCGACAAGGCACGTCGTGCGGTGTTCGCCGTGGCCGTCGGCATCTCGGTGCTCACCGCGATCCTGGTGCTCGGCGCGTGGCGCAACGATCACCTCATCGGCTCCGATATGGGCACCGCCACCGCCGAGGTGCTCTCCGCCGGCTCGCTGCGCTCGGCGATCAGCTTCGTCACCCCCGACGGTGTCACCCACAACCCCGAACTCGGCGTGCTGTACCCCACGGGTCTGACCGCGGGCCAGCGGATCGCCGTCGAATACTCCCGCAGCGACCCGGATCTCGTGCGGGTCACCGGCCGTGACGTGCGCGTCGCGCTCGTACCCGCTGCCTCGGTGATCGTGGTGACCTGGCTGATCGCGACCCCCGTGCTGAACCGGCTCCGCCGGCGCAGCGCCGCCGCGGCCTAGAGGATTCGCCGGAACTTCGCCCGGCGGACACCTCGGCCACCCCCCACCGACCGGCCGCGCCGCGATGCTGGGCCGGTGCGAGTAGCCATCGTCGCGGAATCCTTCCTCCCGAACGTCAACGGCGTCACCAACTCGGTGTTGCGCGTGCTCGAGCACCTCGACCGCCACGGCCACGAGGCCCTGGTCGTCGCTCCCGACACCGTCGCCGGACAGCCCCCGGCCCCCGCCCACCACGACGGGATCCCCGTGCACCGCGTCCCGGCGGTGCACGTCCCGAGGGTCAGCTCCCTGCCCGTGGGCCTGCCGCAGCCGGCGCTCACCGGCATCCTGCGCGGCTTCGCCCCCGATGTCGTGCATCTGGCGTCGCCGTTCCTGCTCGGCGCCGGCGGCCTCGGCGCCGCTCGCCGGCTCGACCTGCCCACCGTCGCGGTCTACCAGACCGACGTCGCCGGATTCGCGTCCAGCTACGGGCTCGGGCTCGCGGCCCGCGCCGCCTGGCAGTGGACGCGCAGGATCCACCGCGCGTGCGACCGCACCCTCGCACCCTCGACGGCGGCCGCCGCGGACCTCGCCGCACACGGCGTCCCGCGGGTGCACCGCTGGGCGCGGGGCGTCGACACCGCGCGTTTCACCCCGGCCCGGCGCAGCGCCGCCCTGCGCCGGGCATGGTCGCCCGACGGCCGGCTCGTGGTGGGCTTCGTGGGGCGGCTCGCCCCGGAGAAGCACGTCGAACGACTCGCAGGCCTGGCAGCCGACCCCCGCTACCGGCTCGTCGTCGTCGGCGACGGCCCCGAGCGCACCCGTCTCGAACCGCTCCTGCCCGGGGCAGTGTTCACCGGCCATCTCGGCGGCGACGCGCTGGCCGACGCCTACGCGAGCCTCGACGTGTTCGTCCACCCGGGCGAGCACGAGACGTTCTGCCAGGCCGTGCAGGAGGCGCTCGCCAGCGGCGTCCCGGTGATCGCGCCCGACGCGGGCGGCCCGCGCGATCTCGTCGCCCACTGCCGCAACGGGTACCGGCTGCCGGTCGAGGGCTTCGCCGAGCTGCTGCCGGGCGCGGTGGGCGCGCTCGCCGACCCGATGCTGCGGGACCGGTTCGGCGCGGCCGCGCGACGCAGTGTCCTCGGTCGCACCTGGCCCGCGGTGTGCCACGAACTGCTCGGGCACTACGAACAGGTCTGCGCGGTCCGGCCGGGCACGCTGCGGCGCAGCGCGTAGCGGTAACGTCGGCACAGCGCGTAGCGGTAACGTCGGCACAGCGCGTAGCGGTAACGTTTCGGCCGTGGCAACTACTCACGGGTCGCGGGCCTCGCTCGCGAAGGATCCGCGCGAGGTCGCGTCGATGTTCGACGGCGTCGCCCAGCGATATGACATCACCAACACCGTGCTGTCCTTCGGGCAGGACCGCAGCTGGCGGCGCGCCACCCGGGCGGCACTGGACCTGCAACCGGGGGAGCGGGTCCTCGATCTCGCCGCCGGCACCGGGGTGTCGACGGTGGAGCTCGGCCGGTCCGGCGCCTGGGTGGTGGCCACCGACTTCTCCAAGGGCATGTTGCAGGCCGGCGCGTTCCGGCAGGTGCCGATGGTCGCGGGGGACGCGATGCGCCTGCCCTTCGCCGACGCGGTGTTCGACGCCGCCACCATCTCGTTCGGCCTGCGCAACGTCTCCGACTTCGACGCCGGACTGCGGGAGATCGCGCGGGTGACCAAGCCTGGAGGCCGCCTCGTGGTGTGCGAGTTCGGCACACCCGTCTCGGCCCCGCTGCGCGTGCTCTACCTCGAATACCTGATGCGGGCACTGCCCCGGGTCGCGCGGACCGTCAGCAGCAACCCCGACGCCTACGTCTACCTCGCCGAGTCGATCCGCGCGTGGCCCACGCAGCCCGAGCTCGCCGAGCGGATCCAGGCCGCCGGCTGGCGGTCGGTGCAATGGCGCAACCTCACCGGCGGGATCGTGGCCCTGCACCGGGCGATGCGCTGACCGGACCGGTCGGCCGGCGGGGTCAGGCGAAGAGCGGCCGACGGTCCCACCGCAGCGACGCGCCGCCGCCGGCCCGCCACGCGCGCGCGACGAGATCCTCGTCGCGCTCGGTGACGAGGTTGCCCATGACCCGGACGGCCACCGTCATCAGCGCCGTCGAGCTCATCCCGACGGGCCCGGTGGCCGGCAGGAACCGTGGCAGCGTCAGCAGGCCGGCCAGCCGCCGGGCCGCGGAGAACGCCCGGCCGTAGCGTTCGCGCAGCAGAGCCGGCCACAGGTGCGTGAGGTCGTCCGCGCCGAGAGCGCCGGCGACGAGCCGCCCGCCCTCGAGGCCGTAATCGATGCCCTCACCGTTGAGCGGGTTCACGCACGCCGCGGCATCGCCGATCAGGGCCCAGTTCCGGCCCGCCACCCCGGACACCGCTCCTCCCATCGGCAGCAGCGCCGACGCCACGCGGGTGGTCTCGCCGAGGCCCCACTCGCGGCGGCGCCGCGACGCGTACAGCTCGATCAGCGGCCGCAGCGATCCGGCGGCCGGTCGCTTCGCGGTGGCGAGGGTGCCCACGCCGATGTTGACCTCACCGGTACCCAGGGGGAACACCCAGCCGTAGCCCGGATGCAGCGCGCCGGCGTCGTCGCGTAGCTCCAGGTGCGACGTGATCCACGGGTCGTCGCTGCGGGGGGAGGTGGCGTAGGCGCGGGCCGCGACCCCGTATGCCGTGTCGCGGTGCCACTGCCGGCCGAGCAGCTTGCCCAGCGGGGACCGGACCCCGTCCGCCACGACGAGCCGTTCGCACGCGACGGTGCGCCGACCGCCCGCGATCGCGAAGGTCACACCGGTCACCCGCGCCCCGTCGCGCTCGACGGCGACGGCCTTGGCGCCCTCGGCCATACCGGCGCCCGACTCGACGGCGGTTCGGCGGATCCGGTCGTCGAGTTCGGTGCGCGGCACGGCGCTGCCCTGCGCCGGGAAGGAGCCCGACGGCCACGGCAGCTCGAGGCTGCGGCCGAAACCCTCGAGCCGCAGGCCGCGGTTGAGGGTGCGCGTGCGCACCCAGTCACCCAGGCCGAGCCGGTCGAGTTCGGCCACCGCCCGCGGCGTCAGTCCGTCGCCGCACGTCTTGTCCCGGGGGAAGGTCGCGGCGTCGACGAGCAGCACGTCGCGCCCGGCGCGGGCCGCCCAGGCGGCGGCTGCCGACCCTGCGGGACCTGCGCCGACGACGAGCACGTCGGTACGGTCGGGGATCTCGGGAAGGTTGTGCCGCGGTTCGGACGCAGCGTGTTGTGCCACCACGGCTCCATCTTTCCAGGCACGGCTTCGGTGCCTCGGGGAGGTAGCCGACCGGCGGAGCGGCTAGGTTCACTACCGTGGAGCCGATTCGACAGCGGACAGCAACAGCCGGGTCGACAGAACAGGATGGGTATCTCATCGTGAGCACTGAAGGGGCGGCGCAGTCCGCCGGTCCGTCCGGCGCGACGTCGGACACGGTGGTGGCCGGGGTGGACCTCGGCGATCCGGTCCTGGCGGCCGCCGTCCGGGACGGTCTCGCCCGGGTCGAGGAGCTGCTGATCTCCGAGCTGTCCGACGGCGAGGACTTCCTGACCGAGGTCGCGCTGCATCTCGCCAAGGCCGGCGGCAAGCGGTTCCGTCCGCTGTTCACCCTCCTCACCGCCCAGCTCGGTCCGGAGCCGAACGATGCGGCGGTCGTCACGGCGGCGACCGCGGTCGAACTGGTGCACCTGGCCACGCTGTACCACGACGACGTGATGGACGAGGCCACCATGCGCCGGGGGGCGCCCAGCGCCAACGCGCGGTGGAGCAACAGCGTCGCCATCCTCGCCGGGGACTTCCTGTTCGCCCACGCGTCGCGGCTGGTGTCGACCCTCGGTCCCGATGCCGTGCGGACGATCGCCGAGACGTTCGCCGAACTCGTGACCGGGCAGATGCGCGAGACCATCGGCACCGGGAAGGACCGGGACCCGGTCGAGCACTACCTGAAGGTGGTGTGGGAGAAGACCGGCTCGCTGATCGCGACGAGCGGGCGGTTCGGCGGGACGTTCTCCGGCGCGGATCCGGACCAGATCGCGCAACTGGAACGGCTCGGCGACGCCGTCGGCACCGCGTTCCAGATCGCCGACGACATCATCGACATCTCGTCGGCCTCGGTGGAGTCCGGCAAGACGCCGGGGACGGACCTGCGCGAGGGGGTCCACACCCTGCCGGTGCTCTACGCCTTCCGCGAGTCCGGACCCGAGGCCGACCGGCTGCGGGAACTGCTGGCCGGGCCGGTGGAGGACGAGGCCGTCGTCGCCGAGGCCCTGATGCTGCTGGCACGGTCGCCGGGGATGGCCGCCGCGAAACGGACGCTGGGCGAGTACGCGGACAAGGCCCGCGCGGAGCTGGCGTCGCTGCCGCCGGGACCGGCGAACGAGGCCCTGCGCCGGCTCGTCGACTACACGATCGCGCGCGTGGGGTAGACCCGGAGGTCGGGACGGCCGTCGCGGTGGGCGACGGTGGGGAACCCGCTCCCCGCCCTGTTTCGTTGAACATACGAGCAAGATCGACGAATCGGGAAGAGGCGTGACGTGCACGGGTATGCGAACCGGCTGAAGACGGCGGGGCTCCTCATCGGGATGTCCGCCCTCATCGTGTTCATCGGCGCCCTGTTCCGGAACCCGACGATCCTGATCGGCTCGATCGTGCTCGCCGTCGGGATGAACGCCTACGCGTACTTCAACAGCGACAAGCTGGCGCTGCGTGCGATGCATGCCCAACCGATCACCGAGGTGCAGGCGCCGGCGGTCTACCGGATCGTGCGCGAGCTCGCGACCACGGCCCATCAGCCGATGCCCCGGCTGTACATCAGTCCGACCAACGCGCCCAACGCGTTCGCGACGGGCCGCGATCCCCGCCACGCGGCGGTGTGCTGCACCACCGGGATCCTGGAGATCCTGAACGAGCGCGAGCTGCGCGCCGTGCTCGGGCACGAGCTGTCGCACGTCTACAACCGGGACATCCTGATCTCGTCGGTGGCCGGGGCGATGGCGGCGGTGATCTCGGGGCTGGCGAATCTCGCCTTGTTCGCGAACATGTTCGGTAACCGCGACCAGGGCACCAATCCGCTGGCTCTGCTGTTGGTGTCGCTGCTCGGGCCCATCGCGGCGTCGGTCGTCCGGCTGGCTGTGTCGCGCTCGCGCGAGTATCAGGCGGACCAGTCCGGCGCCGAACTCACCGGTGACCCGCTGGCGCTGGCGTCGGCGCTGCGCAAGCTCGAGCGGGGTACCCAGGCGGCGCCGCTGCCGCCCGAACCCCGGATCGCCGCGCAGTCGCACATGATGATCGCCAACCCGTTCCGGGCGGGGGAGCGGGTGAGCCGGTTGTTCTCGACCCACCCGCCCATGGCCGAGCGCATCGACCGGCTCGAGCGCATGGCCCGCGGCGGGTAGCGCCCCTTACCGGTAGTTGACGAACTGCAGCGCGATGTCGAGGTCGGCGTTCTTGAGCAGTGCGATCACGGCCTGCAGATCGTCGCGCTTCTTGCTGCTCACGCGCAGCTCCTCGCCCTGGATCTGCGCCTTGACACCCTTCGGGCCCTCGTCGCGGATCAGTTTGGAGATCTTCTTGGCGTTCTCGGTGCTGATGCCCTGCACCAGGGACCCGCTGATCTTGTAGACCTTGCCGGACTGGGTGGGCTCGCCGGCATCGAAGGATTTGAGGGAGAGGTTGCGGCGGATCAGCTTCTCCTTGAACACCTCGAGGGCGGCATTGACGCGCTCCTCGGTGTCGGCGGTCAGGGTGACGGACTCCTCGCCGCTCCACTCGATGCTCGCCCCGGTGTTGCGGAAGTCGAAGCGGGTGCCGAGTTCCTTGGCGGCCTGGTTCAGCGCGTTGTCCACCTCCTGCCGGTCGACCTTGCTCACCACATCGAACGACGAATCAGCCACGAGCACTCCACTTCGGATCGGTTCTGTACGGGTTGCCGCCCCGACGCTATCGGGTGGCGCAGTGCCGCTGTCCACCCGGTTTGCACAACAGGGGGGTGTGCGTTGTATTGTTTCAAACGCGCCAGGGACACGGTCCCGATCGCGCCCGGCAGGTTGCCCGAGCGGCCAATGGGAGCGGACTGTAAATCCGTCGGCTTATGCCTACGTAGGTTCGAATCCTACACCTGCCACGCAGAACGGCCCCGATCCGAACGGATCGGGGCCGTTCTGCATTTCAGCCGTTCGGGCACCGGGACGCCGTCCGTGCCGGGTCCCGCCGGCGCTCCGGACAGGCCCGTCCCGGGCCGGGGCCGGGGAGCACCTCGCCGGGTGCTCGCGGAAGCGGCCGGAAATGCCGATTTACGGCCCCTGAACTGCTGATTTTGTTCCTGCAGAGGAGTGTGTGTAATCTTTTGGAGGCCGCAGCGAGCAGAGATGCTCACGGTGGTCGCGCCCCCTTAGCTCAGTCGGCAGAGCGTTTCCATGGTAAGGAAAAGGTCGACGGTTCGATTCCGTCAGGGGGCTCGCTGGATTGTGGTGCCGCCGTTGTTCGCGACACTCGACACCGAGGCGGTGTAGCTCAGTTGGTAGAGCAAACGACTCATAATCGTTGCGTCGCCGGTTCAAGTCCGGTCACCGCTACCAAAGTTGAATGAACCACCCTGATCTTCGTTGATCAGATTGACGCGAAAGAAGGCATCCCGTGGCCTCCTCAACCGACGTTCGGCCGAAGATCACCCTGGCCTGCGAGGTGTGCAAGCACCGCAACTACATCACGAAGAAGAACCGTCGCAACGACCCCGACCGGTTGGAGCTGAAGAAGTTCTGCCCCAACTGCGGCACTCATCGCGCCCACCGCGAGTCGAAGTAGTCGTACAGGGTCGACGTCGACGCGTGAGCTCTCCGCAAACTCGCCCACGCCGGCCGGCGTCCGGGCGAATTTGCGGGAGTTTTGCGTATGACGGGCACATCCGTGAGTGAAGAATCGGTCGTGGACGGCACCGAACAGGCCGGGATCCAGTTCGATGCAGCGGCACATGCGGCCTCGATGGTCGGCCATCACTATCGCGTCGAGGACTTCTACGAGGTCGGGCGCGAGAAGGTCCGCGAGTACGCGCGCGCCGTGCTGGACAACAATCCGGCGCACCACGACGAGGAAGCGGCCAAGGGTCTCGGCTACGACGGCCTCGTCGCTCCGCTGACCTTCGTCTCCATCGTCGGCATGATCGCCCAGCGCAAGCTGTTCGACGAGGTCGTGACCGGATACGACCTCAGCCAGATCATGCAGACGGATCAGCGGCTGGTGTTCCACCGGCCCATCCAGGTGGGCGATCGGTTGTTCTGCGACGTGTACCTCGACGACTTCCGTCAGGCCGCCGGCAGCGACATCATCACCACCAAGAACATCATCACGGATCAGCACGACAACGTCGTGATGACCACGTGGACCACCCTGGTGGGCCGCACCGGTGGCGAGGTGGACGAGAACATCGCCCACGCAGTCAAGGATGTGATGATGCATGTCGCTCCGTAGGTTCGAGGACGTCTCGGTCGGGGAGGAGCTGCCCGCGCGGGTGGTCACGCTCACCCGCGGCAACCTCGTGAACTACGCGGGTGTGTCGGGTGATCCCAACCCGATCCACTGGAGCGACGAGGTCGCCAGGCTCGCCGGCTTGCGCGATGTGGTCGGCCACGGCATGCTCTCCATGGGCATCGCGGCCGGCTTCGTCACCGACTGGCTCGGTGACCCAGGAGCGGTGACCGAGTACAACGTTCGGTTCACCAGTCCGGTCTACGTCGAGGCCCACCGGGCCGCCGAGGTGGAGTTCTCCGGCAAGGTCAAGTCGGTGGACGCGGACAGCAAGACGGCAGTGGTCGCGATCGTGGCAAAGTCCGAAGGGCGTAAGATCTTCGGGCGGGCTACGGCAACGGTCCGTCTGGCCTGACCGGCCGGGCGGATTGGGTTTGTCCCGGGGCTATGAAGTACACTAAGACTTCTGGGATCGCATAGCGCAGCGCGCTGCTCTCGAGGACCTCGACGGTCCGCGGGGTGGCGCGCATGTCATGTGGTCGCAGATGGGTCGATCGAGACGCCGGTTCCCGGCGGAGGCATCGACCAAAGGGGCGTAGCTCAATTGGCAGAGCAGCGGTCTCCAAAACCGCAGGTTGCAGGTTCAAGTCCTGTCGCCCCTGCCCCCGGACGGCCAGCGACCGAGAGGAACGATGTGAGCGAGGAGCGCGGTAAGCGCGACGGCGGTAGCGCAGGGACCTCCAACCCTGTCGACGCCGGATCGGCGACCGACGCGACCCCCGGCGCTCCCTCCGCGTCCGCTGCTCCCACCGGCAAGAGGTCCCAGCGGCGTTCGGCCGCTCCGGCGTCGACCGCGGTGGCTGCCACCCGGCGGCCCGACTCGAAGGCGGCAGCCAAGTCCGCCCCCCGTTCCGGTGCCCAGGGCACGGAGAACATCTTCAAGCGCCTGCGGCGCTTCTTCCGTGAGGTCCTCGCCGAGCTCCGCAAGGTGATCTGGCCGAATCGCAAGCAGCTGGTCACGTACACGACCGTCGTCGTGGTCTTCGTGACGGTCATGACCGCGCTCATCTTTGGATTGGATCTGGCGTTCGTGAAGGGCGTCAGCTGGTTGTTCGGTTAGCGCGTCAGCGTACCGGCGAATGTGATCGACGAGAGGAAAGTGCCCGGTGAGCACCCCCGAGAACGACTCCTACGAGCCCTCGGCCGAAGAGCGCGTTTCGGACGAGGTCTTTGTTGACGACTCCGTGACCGCGGACGCGGCCGACGAGTCGGCAGAGGCGGGCATCGAAACCGACGAGACGGCCGGCGACGAGCCCGAGGCGGCACAGGCCGAGGAGGCACCGGCCGACGAGCCCGAGGAGGCACCGGCCGACGAGGTGGCCGAGGAGGTCGACCCGGCGGAGGCCCTCGAGAAGCAGCTGCGGCTCGAGCCCGGCGACTGGTACGTCGTGCACTCCTACGCCGGCTACGAGAACAAGGTCAAGGCCAACCTCGAGACCCGCGTGCAGAACCTGGACCTGAGCGAGTACATCTTCCAGGTCGAGGTGCCCACCGAAGAGGTCACCGAGATCAAGAACGGCCAGCGCAAGCAGGTCAACCGCAAGGTCCTGCCGGGCTACATCCTGGTGCGCATGGAGCTGAACGACGAGTCGTGGGGCGCTGTGCGCAACACCCCCGGCGTCACCGGGTTCGTGGGGGCCACCTCGCGCCCGTCGCCGCTGACGATCAAAGAGGTCGTGAAGTTCCTGCTGCCGCAGCAGGCGAAGAAGAAGCCCGCCGCAGCCGCCGCCACGACCGCCGAGGGCGTCGCGACCGCCGTCAAGCCCGCCATCGAGGTGGACTTCGAGGTCGGCGAGTCCGTCACCGTGATGGACGGACCGTTCGCGACGTTGCCCGCTTCGATCAGCGAGGTCAACGCCGAGCAGCAGAAGCTCAAGGTCCTGGTGTCGATCTTCGGTCGTGAGACCCCGGTGGAGCTGTCCTTCAACCAGGTGTCGAAGATCTGACGGTCCGACCCACTCAAGCTTGCGATCGCAGTACGCAAGAACCACACCGAGCAAGAAACTAGGAATAGAGATGCCCCCGAAGAAGAAGAAGATTGCCGGGCTCATCAAGCTCCAGATCCAGGCAGGTCAGGCCAATCCGGCTCCGCCGGTCGGCCCCGCGCTGGGTCAGCACGGCGTCAACATCATGGAGTTCTGCAAGGCGTACAACGCCGCGACCGAGTCGCAGCGCGGCAACGTCGTGCCGGTCGAGATCACGGTCTACGAGGACCGCTCGTTCGACTTCAAGCTGAAGACCCCGCCGGCCGCCAAGCTGCTGCTGAAGGCCGCGGGCGTGCAGAAGGGCTCCGGCGAGCCGCACAAGACCAAGGTCGCCAAGGTCACCATGGATCAGGTGCGCGAGATCGCCAAGACCAAGCAGGAAGACCTGAACGCCAACGACGTCGAGGCCGCCGCGAAGATCATCGCCGGCACCGCGCGTTCGATGGGCATCACGGTCGAGGGCTGAGCACCGCGACGCCCGCGTTGTGACACCGCAGGGCTGACGAAGCCCCGGAGCAGGAACCCGTGGGAGGGCCGGCCAGGCTCGACAACCACGACCGAACCGTTCACCTTCCGGTGACAAGTTAGGACAGAACAATGGCAAAGCGCAGCAAGGCGTACCTCGCCGCCGCTGAGAAGATCGACGCCTCGGCGCTCTACAGCCCCCTCGCGGCCGCTCGGCTCGCGAAGGAGACCTCCTCGAAGAACTACGACGCCACCGTCGAGGTCGCCATGCGCCTCGGTGTGGACCCCCGCAAGGCGGACCAGATGGTCCGCGGCACGGTCAACCTGCCGCACGGCACCGGTAAGACCGCCCGCGTCATCGTGTTCGCGGTCGGCGAGAAGGCCGCCGAGGCCGAGGCCGCGGGTGCGGACGCCGTCGGCGCGGAGGACCTGATCGAGCGGATCCAGGGCGGGTGGCTGGACTTCGACGCCGCGATCGCGACCCCGGACCAGATGGCCAAGGTCGGCCGTATCGCGCGTGTCCTCGGTCCGCGCGGCCTGATGCCGAACCCGAAGACGGGTACGGTCACCCCGGCTGTCGCCAAGGCTGTCGCCGACATCAAGGGCGGCAAGATCAACTTCCGCGTCGACAAGAACTCGAACCTGCACTTCGTGATCGGCAAGGCGTCGTTCGACGACGCGAAGCTGGTGGAGAACTACGGTGCCGCCCTGGACGAGGTCCTGCGCGCGAAGCCGTCCACGGCGAAGGGGCGTTACGTCAAGAAGGTGACGATCGCGACCACCACCGGCCCGGGCATCCCGGTGGACCCGTCGCGCACTCGCAACCTCCTGGAGGACGCCGAGTAGGAGACCGGTCTCCCGGTCTTCGCGGTCAGCGCACGAAACGGCCGGCACGGAACTGCTCCGTGCCGGCCGTTTTGCGTCCACGTATCCGATCGGGTACGCTTGCCTGCGGAGTTCGGCGCGTGCCGATCTTCACCCCGATCATGTTCTACCCAAGACCGTTGGTCACCGGATCCGCTCGCGGACTCGGTTGAAGGTCCGGGATTGCCCGGCGGCCCACGCAGGAGGACGAGGTAGGGGAGATGCGACATCGGTTGCGATGCCGTCTTTCTCTCTGTACGCCCCGTGTGCCCTGCACCGGGGCGTTTTGCATTTTGCGGATTTCGAGTGGAACTTCCCGAGCGGGAAAACGACTGTTACTGAGAGGAGGCGAAGTATGGCAAAGCCTGAGAAGGTTTCTGCGGTTGCGGAGATCACCGAGCAGTTCAAGGACTCGACGGCCGCCGTGATCACGGAGTTCCGTGGTCTGTCGGTGACCAGTCTGACGCAGCTGCGACGCGCTCTCGGAGAGGGTGCCACCTACTCCGTCGCCAAGAACACCCTGGTCAAGCGCGCCGCCGCAGAGGCGGGCGTCGAGGGCCTTGACGACCTGTTCGTCGGACCGACCGCCATTGCGTTCATCAAGGGCGAGCCGGTCGACGCTGCGAAGGCCCTGAAGACCTTCGCGAAGGACAACAAGGCGCTCGTCATCAAGGGCGGCTACATGGACGGCGCTGCGCTGTCCGTGGATCAGGTCAACCAGATCGCGGACCT
Organism: Rhodococcus sp. 14C212; assembly: GCF_011058195.1. NCBI lineage: Bacteria > Bacillati > Actinomycetota > Actinomycetes > Mycobacteriales > Nocardiaceae > Rhodococcus > Rhodococcus sp. 14C212. Next base: position 56,114 of record NZ_JAALEH010000035.1, read on the forward strand.
CGAGTCCCGCGAGGTGCTGTTGGCCAAGCTCGCCGGCGCGATGAAGGGCAACTTGGCAAAGGCCGCCGGCCTGTTCAACGCTCCTGCCTCGCAGGTGGCCCGTCTCGCGGCCGCTCTGCAGGAGAAGATGGCGGACCAGGAGTCTGCCGCAAGCTGATCCGCACCATCGCGAATCACTGACCCACCCACCC